>JAFALX010000234.1 GCA_019234035.1 Candidatus Dormiibacterota bacterium
TGACAACCCCATCAACGTCGTGCGCGCCACCGTGGCGGCCCTCGCGAGTCTGAAGACGCTTCAGGAGGTCGCGGATCTGCGCGGGATCTCGCCCGAGCGGGTCATCGGCGGCCGCCGGCTGGCGAACCAGATGCTGGGGCGCGAGCCGGCACTTGCAGAGGCTCGAACGTCCGCACCCAGCGGTGGCGCTACAGCAGCCAACGGAGGGGCCGAGGGTGGCGCAGCAGCAGCCAACGGAGGGGTGGAGGGAGGCGCTGTGGCCGTCGCGGAGCCTCCGGCATCGGCCGAGGCCGCCGCTCCCGCTGCGCCTGCAGCGGCGGAGACACCCGCGACTCCGGAGGAGCCGCAGACGCCGGCATCGACATGAGCACGGTCCGCATCACGTATCGCAAGAGCGCCATCGGGTACGCGGCCGATCAGAAGCGCACGCTGGCCGCCCTCGGGCTGAAGCGGCTGAACCAGACCATCGAGCACGAGGCCACCGGCTCGATCCGGGGCATGGTGTACAAGGTGCGCCACCTGGTTGCGGTCGACGGACTGCCTGCCGACACACCCGCAGGCGTCGCCGCGCTCGCGGCGGCCGCGTCCGACGCCGCGGAGGCGGCGCAGGCATGAAGCTGCACGAGCTGCGCCCTGCGCACGGGAGCCGCACGCGGTCGAAGCGCATCGGCCGCGGCATCTCGGCAGGACAGGGCAAGACGTCCGGTCGCGGGCAGAAGGGCCAAGGCTCGCGCTCGTCGGTCGGCCTGCCGATCGGATTCGAGGGCGGCCAGATGCCGCTCGCGATGCGGCTGCCGAAGCTCCGCGGGTTCCACAACAAGTGGCGCAAGGAATACGTCGTCCTCAACATCGGGAAGCTCAACCGGTTCGAGAGCGGCGCCATCGTGGACGGCGCCGCGCTGGCGAGCGCCGGGCTGATCGCCAAGCCGGGTGCGCGGGTGAAGGTCCTCGCCGCAGGGGAGGTGAAGACGCCGCTGACATTGCGCGTCCATCGCATCTCGAAGGCGGCGCGGCTCGCCGTCGAAGCCGCCGGCGGCAACGTTGAGCTTCTCGAGGTGGCTGAGGCACCGAAGCCGGAGACTGCTGCCGCCGAGGACCGGCGCCGCGGTCGCAAGGTCGGTCAGAGCGAGGGCGCGCCTGAGTGAACCTTGCGCAAGCGCTGGTTCAGGCGTTTCGCATCCCGGAGCTGCGACGCAAGCTGCTCTTCACCGTCGCCCTCCTGCTGGTCTTTCGCGTCATGGCCAGCATCTCGATCCCCGGCGCCAACAGCGCGGCGCTCAACGATCTCTTCACCAACAACACGCTGCTCTCCCTGCTGAACCTCTTCAGCGGCGGCGGCCTGTCGCGGCTGACGATCGTGGCCGAAGGGCTGAACCCCTACATCAACGCCACCATCATCATGCAGCTGATGACGGTGGTCTCCACCCGGCTCAAGGAGCTGAGCAAGGAGGGAGAGCAGGGCCGCAAAAAGATCACGCGCTACACGCGATACCTGACGGTGCCGCTGGCGATCCTGCAGGGCTACGGGTACATGGCGCTGTTCACCAACCCGAACGTCACCAAGGACGGCGCGATCCTGCAGAACCCGGGTCCCGCGACCGAGATCAGCGTCATACTCGTGCTCACCGCGGGCACGATCATCGCGATGTGGCTCGGCGAGCTGATCACCGAGTACGGCGTCGGCAACGGCGTGTCGCTGATCATCTTCGTCGGCATCATCGGGCGGCTGCCCGGCACGCTGGTCTCGTACGGCAGCACCGGCGGCTCGCACGTCTTCCAGCTGATCGCCATGACCGTGATCGCCGTCGTCGTGACCGCGGGCATCATCGAGGTGCAGCAGGCGCAGCGCAAGATCCCGGTGCAGTCGGCGCAACGAGTACTCAACCCCCGAACGGGGGCAGCTTCGGCAGGACGGCGAAACTTCTTACCCCTGCGCGTGAACGCGGCAGGGGTGATCCCGATCATCTTCGCGATCTCGATCATGACGTTCCCGACGATCTTCGCGAACCTGTTCCAGAGCTCATCCGGGTGGACGCAGCAGGCGTCGACGTGGATCCAGCAGAACTGGCAGCCGACGGGTCCGTCGATCCCCATCAACATCATCTACAACGGCATCTACTTCATGCTCGTGCTCGGCTTCACGTACTTCTACACGGCGGTCGTGTTCGACCCAGTGGACGTCGCCGACAACCTCAAGAAGTCGTCGACGTTCATCCCCGGCATCCGTCCGGGCCGAAGCACCGCGGAGTACCTGGGCCGCGTGATGGGTCGCATCACGCTGGCCGGAGCGCTGTTCCTCGCGTTGATCACCGTCATCCTGCCGCTCGTCACCGCTGCGATCACGCAGGTGTCGCCGACCAGCCTGTATCTCGGTGGCACCGCGATCCTGATCGTCGTGGGCGTGGCGCTCGACACCATGAAGCAGATCGAGACGCAGCTGCTCATGCGGCAGTACCGAGGCTTCATCAAATGATCGTTGTGCTCTTCGGTCCGCCCGGCAGCGGCAAGGGGACTCAGGCGCAGCGGGTTGCGTCGCGCCTCGGCGTGCCGCACATCGCCACCGGCGACATCCTTCGCGCCGAAGTGGCGCGCGGATCCGCGCTCGGCCGGGAGGCGGAGCCCATCATGCAGAGCGGGAATCTCGTATCCGACGACCTGATCGTCCGCGTCATCCAGGCGCGGCTCGCGCAGCCGGACGCCGGCACGGGCGCGCTGCTCGACGGCTTCCCGCGCACGGTGCCGCAGGCAATCGCTCTTGACAGCATGCTTGCGCGCGAACACCGCCGCGTGGACATCGTCGTGTCGCTGCAGGTGGACGACGACGAACTGCGCGAACGCGTGCTG
>JAFALX010000364.1 GCA_019234035.1 Candidatus Dormiibacterota bacterium
TGCGCAGGATCGCGACCATCAGCGCGCAGCGGGCGCACCACCTCGCGTCGCGCCTGGTCGCCGAAGCTGGATTCCGGCTCGCGAATCCGGACGCACCGTATCTCTGGGAGTTCGTGCTCGAGTCAGCGGATGCGGAGCACTTCGCCGCGGCGATGCGCGAGCGAGGCATCATCGCGGGGCTGCCGCTGGGCCGGGTCCACCCGGGCCGGCAGACGCAGCTGCTCGTGTGCTGCACCGAGATGACGTCGCCTGCCGCCATCGACCACTACGTCGCCGCGGCGACCGATCTGCGCGAGCACCATGCCCCACTCGAGCGCATCGCGGTGGAGGTGTCGTGACCACCGGCGCCACACCGCTGCGCGCGCAGTGGGCGGCCGCGGAGCCACTCGTGTTCGAGCTCAGCGCCGACTACGCCGGCGGACCTCAGGTGCCGGACGCCGGTGTTCCGGCACCGCCGCTCGACGAGCTCATTCCGCAGCACCTGGTGCGCACGCGGCCGCCGGCGCTGCCGTCAGTGCCCGAGCCGGTGTTGGCGCGGCACATCGGCCGCCTCGCCCGCCGCAACCACAACCTGCACCAGGGTCCCTATCCGCTCGGTTCGTGCACGATGAAGTACAACCCCGTCGTCGACGAGCAGCTCGCCGCGCTGGACGGCTTCGCCAACCTGCATCCCTATCAGGACGTGGAGGACACACAGGGCGCGCTGCGCTTGATGTGGGAGCTGGAGCAACTGCTCTGCGCGCTCACCGGGATGACGCGGATGTCGTTGCAGCCGGCGGCCGGAGCGCACGGTGAGTGGACGGGATTGCGGATGATCCAGGCGTTCCACGCGGGCCGCGGCGACACCGCGCGCACGAAGGTGCTGATCCCGGACTCGGCGCACGGCACCAACCCGGCGTCCGCTGCGGCCGCGGGCCTCGATGTCGTCACAGTCAAGAGCAGCCGCGCCGGCACGGTCGACGTCGATGACTTCCGCGCGCACCTCGACGAACACGTCGCCGCCGTGATGCTCACCAACCCCAACACGCTCGGCGTTTTCGAGGCGGACATCCTGGAGCTGGCACGCGCGGCACACGAGGCGGGCGCGCTGCTCTACTACGACGGCGCCAACCTGAACGCGCTGGTCGGCGTGGCGCGGCCGGGCGACATGGGCTTCGACGTCGTGCACCTCAACCTGCACAAGACGTTCTCGACGCCGCACGGCGGCGGCGGGCCCGGCGCCGGACCCGTGGGTGTGGTGGACCGGCTCGTGCCGTACCTGCCCGAGCCGACGGTGGAGCGCAGCGGCGAACGCTTCGAGCTGCGCGAGGGCGACCCGCGCAGCATCGGCAAGGTGCGCTCGTATTACGGCAACTTCGGGATGCTCGTTCGCGCGTATGCCTACATCCGCGCGTACGGGTCGAGCATCGACGGCGTCGCCCGCGACGCGGTGCTCAACGCGCGCTACCTGCAGCACCGGCTCGGCGAGCTGTTCCCCATGGCCGTGGAGACGCCCTGTCTGCACGAGTTCGTCGCCACCACCAAGGGCGCCCGCGTCGCCGGGCTGCGAGCGGTGGACGTCGCGAAGCGGCTCCTCGACTACAGCATGTACGCACCGACCGTCTACTTCCCCACCACGGTTCCCGAGGCGCTCATGTTCGAGCCAACTGAGACCGAAACGAAGGAGGGTCTGGACCAGCTCGCCGATGCCTGCGCACGCATCGTCGACGAGGCCGAGCATGACCTCGCCTTCGTCCAGGCCGCGCCGCACGAGACACCGGTGCGCCGCGTTGACGAGGTGAGCGCGGCCCGGCGTCCCGTGCTGCGCTGGTCACCGCCACAGGAGGAGGGCACGCCGTGAAGGAGGACCCCGACGCCCTGCGCAGCGAGCTGCATGCGCTCATCGCCGGGCGCGCAGTCCGCTTCGGCGACTTCGTGCTGACCAGCGGACGCCGCAGCAACTATTACTTCGACGGCAAGCAGGTCACGCTCGACGGTCGCGGCCTCTATCTCGTGTCGCGGCTGGTGTTGCAGCGCTGCCGCACCCTGAACATCGACGCCGTCGGCGGCCTCACGCTCGGCGCTGATCCAATCGCCTCCGGTGTCGCCGCGCTGAGCGGCCTCGATGCCACGCCACTCACCGCCTTCATCGTGCGCAAGCAGGAGAAGGAGCACGGCACCGGCCGCATCATCGAGGGACCCGCGCTGCAGCCCGGCATGCGCGTGCTCCTCGTCGACGACACGCTGACGACCGGTGGCACGTTCCTGCAGGCGCACGAGTACGTCGCCGCGACCGGGGTGGAGATCGTCGAGGCGCTGACGGTCGTCGATCGCGAGGAGGGCGGCCGCGAGGCGCTCGAGAGCCGCGGGATAGCGGTCCACGCGCTGTTCACACGAAGCGAGTTCCCGGCGCCCGATGCCGTTGTTTCGTCGTCGCGCGTCTGAGCCGGAGGCGCTCATCTTCACGGTGGGTGTCAGCGACCACAGAGTGGTCGTCGGTGGCGAGGACCCCGGCTGCCGTCTGCTCGACGACATCGACCAGTACGAGGTCTTCATGCTGCAGCGGCAGGCGCCGGCGGGAGGCCGCGACTCGGTCGGGATGCTCAATGCGAAGCTCGACTACGCAGAGCTCGTCGACACGACCGTCGCCGTGCTCGTGCTGACCTTCGAGGAGCTCGTCGATCGCGGGCTCATGTCGCAGGACGAGGTGCCCGAGAAGCCGGCGGCGTCTGCGCTGCGGCGCGACCTGGCCACGTACGACTACATCCAGGACGCCTACACCCGCGCCTGCCGGCGCTGCGAATGGGTGCGTGCCGTCGATGTGCAGCTTCGGCAGCACGGTGTCAGCGTCCTCTGGCCGCAGACGTGATTGCATCGTGAGGGGATAGGGCACACGCGTCGCAAGCGACTGCGAAGCGGTGAGGCCGAGCGTGATACTTGCGCAGCCACGCGAGGCCGAACCGCGTAGCCCGGAGCGCTGCGATGCGTCGTGCCCTGTCCCCTCACAGCTCCGCACGGGCTGGTCAGTGGACGGTGACGACTCCCGTCATCTGCGGATGAATTGTGCACTTGAAGGCGAACGTCCCGGCCTGGTTGAACGTGACGTCCCAGGTCGATCCGCCGGCGAGCTGGTCATCGGTGAGGCAGGACTGCGCACCGCTGAACGTGACGGTGTGCGCGATCTGCCCGGTGTTCTTCCACTGCAGCACCTGACCGACATTGACGCTCACGTTCTGCGGGTCGAACGCGAGATTGTCGGTGGCGTTCACGGTGGCGCCGGGGCTGCCGCCCTGGCTGACCGCGGCCGTGCCGGCGCTGCAGGACACGCTCGTCGGTTCGGATCCGCCGGAACCGCCGCATGCGGCGAGCCCAAGAGCCAGAGCGGCGCTCCCCAACAGCAGCGCCGCCCGCGGGTTCATCGGCCGCCGAAGATGCCGCGCGCGATCGAGGCTCCGGCACCCGCCGCCGCACCCGTCTCCACAGCCTGCCCCTGCGGGAGGTACTCGGCGATCGCCTGCGCGAGCTTGGACAGGGGCAGCGACTGCAGCCACACGCGTCCCGGTCCGACCAGCTGCGCGAGGAAGATCCCGTCGCCGCCGAAGATCTTGTTCTTGATGCCCGGAACCGTTGTGATGTTGAACTGCACGGTGTCCTGGAACAGGCCGACGTGGCCGGGGTGCACCCGCAGCATCTCGCCCTGCTGGAGGTCGTACGTCACGATCTCTCCGGAGAGCTCCACCCACGCCTTGCCCGTCCCGCTGATCTTCTGCAGACGGAACCCGTCGCCGCCGAAGAAGCCCGCGCCGAGCCGCTGCTGAAACGCGATCGCCAGCTCGACCCCATGGTTGGCGCACACGAAGGCATGCCGGTGGCCGAGGTACGTCATCCCGGGCTGCGGCGCGATGTCGATCGGGAAGATCGAACCGGGAAGCCGCGTGGCGAACGCAACCATGCCCGGGGAGCCCTGCGCCGCGTACTCGGTCATGAAGATCGAGCTGCCGCCCATGGCACGCTTGAAGACGCCGCCGATGCCGCCACCACCGCCGAATTGCGTGGAGGTGCTCATCACGATGCTCGACGTCATCCACGACAGCTCGCCGGACTCCGCGAAGAGCGCCTCGCCGGGGTCGAGTGTGACCTCGAGCACCGGCATTGTCGTCCCGAGAATCTTGTCCTGCATGGCCAATCCCTCCGGATCGTGAGCGGGTCGCCGCCAGTCTAGTTGAGTTTGGGACGACCCTCACCTGCGGGGACGGGACACTAGACTCTGCGGCCATGTGGTGGTTCCTGCTGCTGAAGACGGTCCACATCCTGGCGGCCGTGACGGCGGTCGGCTCCAACCTCACGTACGGCGCGTGGGGTGCGCGCGCCAAGCGCGACACCGAACATCTCGGGTTCGTGCTCCGCGGCATCAAGTTCATCGACGACCGCATCGCCAATCCGGCGTACGGCCTGCTGCTGCTCACCGGTCTGCTGATGGCGTTCCTCGTGTACTCGATCGGCACCAGCTGGATCCTCATCGGGCTCGGCATCTACATCGTGCTCGCCGTCGGCGGCGGCGCCGGCTACGGGCCGACGCTCAAGAAGCAGATCGAGGTGCTGGATCGCGACGGCGCCTCGAGTGCCGAATACAAGGCGCTGGATTCACGCGCGACCGGGATCGGCATGTTCCTCGGCGTGCTCGCGATCGCCGCCGTGTTCGTGATGGTGTTCAAGCCCTGAGCGCACCCGCGCGGCAGGCGGCGACGCATCGCAGCGACGCACCGAGTTCTTGGCGGTAGCGACAAAAACTAGATGT
>JAFALX010000381.1 GCA_019234035.1 Candidatus Dormiibacterota bacterium
GCGGGCGGGTCGCCGGCGCGCCACACGCGGGCCGCCGCGCGCAGCGCGGCGACGCCGCCGTACAGCGTCACCGCCAGCACTCCAGCGGCCACCAGCGAGTAGTACCAGGCGGCCTGGAACTGCCCGGCGGTGATGTCGAGAACGAACGGTGACGTCACGGGTACAGGCTCCCGGGTGGCTGGAAGGGCTGCTGCGCCTGTGCCTGCGTGAGCTCGCCGTACGTGGCGTAATGCCCCCGAGCGCTCTCCTTGACCACGCCCATGAGCAGCGCCGTCAACATGGCGAACGCGCCGACGGCGACGAGCGCGGGCCGTGCCCGGCGCAGCGCGCTCGTCGTCGCCGTCGTGTCCACGGCGGGCGCCGTCCTCTGCGCCGGCGAGCGCCAGCGCGCAGCGAGGTGCACCGCGGTCACGATCACGGCGACACCGAGCCCTGCGTACCGGAGCGCCACGATGTTGGGCGTGATGACCGCCGCCGGCAGCGCGGCGACGACCATGCCGGCCAGGACCAGGGGTATCGACAGCGTGTCGAGTGGTCTCGTCTCGCCACCGGACCACTGCGCCTCGAGGG
This sequence comes from Candidatus Dormiibacterota bacterium, assembly GCA_019234035.1. GTDB lineage: Bacteria > Chloroflexota > Dormibacteria > Aeolococcales > Aeolococcaceae > JAFALX01. The sequence continues at coordinate 571 of JAFALX010000381.1, forward strand.
TCAACGCCACGTTGCCGCCGACGAGCACGACCGCAAGAAACACCTCCTGCAGCACCAGCATCCACGCGGTGCCGCCGGCGACGAGGTTGTTGAAGTATCCGGGTTGGAAGGCGCTCAGGACCCACACGAGGATCCCGCCGGCCGCCGGCATCAACAATGCGAGCACGAGCCCGATGCGCAGATTGACGCTGGCAGCCCATGCCTGGAAGCCACGTTCCTCGGCGTCGCCCCTCCGCCGAAGCTTCAGCGCCGCGTACGCGGCGAACACCAGCGCAGCCCACGACACGTTGCCGATCAGGCGATGGAACAGCAGCGGCCAGTACGGCGGGTTGAGGTTGACCCCGACGAGCCCGCCGTTGAGCGGCGTGATCAGATACGCGTCGAGCCCGACGATGAGCACCACGAACAGCGTCTGCAGGCACGCCAGCGCGGTGCCCAGGAGTGCATGTGTGCGCGGCCGCAGGCGCTTCCACGAGTTGCGGTAGAAGACGAGCAGCGGCGCGATGACCAGGAACAACCCGAACGCGAACGCGAACAACGGCAGCATCACGCTGACGACCGTGCCCCACACGTTGCTCCACAGCCCGACGAGGAACACGACCGCGAACACCGCCAGCGTCGCCCCGAAGCTGAACAGGAAGTAATACGTGTTGGCGGCGCCGCGTGCGTATCGTGCCTCGCGTTCGTGGCCGGGGCGCAGGGCACGCCATTCCATGATCACCGCGAGCGTTATCGCGCCGACGGTGAACTCCGCGACCGCGACGTGCATCACGAACACGATCCCGAGCACGAGGCTGTTGCCCAGCCCCGGGAAGTTCTGCTGCGGGACGACGAGTCCCAGCATCAGCCGGTGTGCCTTCGCCCCAGAGCATCGATGACCGGGGCTGTGACCTCGTTCAACCGCGCGTCTGCCGAGCGCGATTGCTCCATGGCCGTTGCGCCGCCGGCGTGCACGGGACATCCGCCGCCGTTCGCTGCCGGCTGATCTCGCTGCATGCGTGCGCGCGCCTCGGCGATCCCGGCGTCGGCGTGCAGCAGTGCGACCTCTGGCGCATGCAACGTGAGCGCAAGGCGTTCGATCTGCTCCGCCGCAAGGTTGCGAACAAAGCCCGCGGGAATGCGCTCGAGCCGCTCACGCGCCTCCTCGCTCCATGGCAGACGTGGCGGTTGCTCCACATGCGGGCCGGTGTGCAGCTCCGGTCCGAGCGGCGCGCGATGCGGGCCCGCGGCGACGTCGAGCGCGTCGAGCTCGGGGCGTACGAACGGCTCGGCCACCTCGACGGTGATCGCCGGAAGCCGTCGCGTTCGCGCGGTCTTCTCCACCATCGCCTTGACCCGGCGGCGCAGGTAGCCGGCGGGGAGCTGTTGCAGCAGGCGGCGCGCATCGAGCGTCCAGCCGAGCTTGGCGCCGTCGAAGCCGATCGACGACGCGTCGCCCTCCTCCGCTGCGCTCTGCATGAGCGCATCCGTGTCGATTCGCTCGAACGAATCGGCAGTGGCTCCGCATACCGGGCACACAACAGGAGACTCGGCACGAGCGGCGTAGCCGCAGACCGAGCACAGAGCCCGTGCTGCGTCGGCGGGCGCCTCCTCCACCATCGCTCGTTCGGCGCCGTCGATGGCCGCCGCCACCTCGTCGATGCGCCGCATGCTGCGGCGGTATGGCATCAGATCGTCGATGGCCTGGTCCACATCGCCGGACGACACCACGCTGTGCCCCCGCTCCATGCACCAGCGCAGCACCGCGGTTCTCGCAAGGCCGCGCGCGCCGGCGGGAACGAGCTCCATGCGCTCCTCCGCCTCCGGCGTCCACACGACGGAGTGCTCCGCGCGCACGTCGATGGGCGGCACGTAGGTCGACGACGTGACCAGGACATCGCACGGAACAGAGTGCAGCAGCGCATCGGTGTTGCTGCCCATGTCCATACCGTCGGGAGAGTGCACGCCGATCCGCCCGCAGACGAGCAGCCACGGCTCGCGCTCGCGTGCGTAGCGCGCCACGCGTTCGAACGCCTTGCCGTCGAGCAGCGTGATCGGAAGCTCGATCCCCTCGTCGGCGGCCGCCGCCTGGGCCACACGCAGGTGCGACTCGTAGATCTTCGCCAGCCCGGTGTCGATGATCTCCTCGTGCAGCGCCTCCTGCTCCTTGAAACGGAACACCTTGGATGCCTTCTCGGAGAGCACGTCGACGATGCCGTTGAACACCGCGTAGTGCAGGTACGGGTCGTACACCGCAACGGCTTCGACACGTTTGCCCAGCGCGCGGCCGAGCGTCAGCGCCGAACGCAATCCCGCGAAGGACTGCGGCGATCCGTCCACCGCGACGAGGATGTCGCCTCGCATCGCGTCGTCCCCGACGCGACGAACGACCAGCGTGTCGGTGCGCAGCCGTCGCACGGCGCGGTCCGCAACGCTGCCCAGCCGTGATTCCTTGACAGCGCCCGTGCCGAGCGCGCCCATGACCACAAGATCCGGCTGCACCTCCTTGACGTCGGCGACGAGCTCCTCCCAGTTGCGCCCGTCACGCGCACGCGCTTCGAACGGCACCCCGCGTTCCATGCAGCGGTACCGCATGACGTCGGTGTAGCTGTCGCTGATGAGCTGCAGGCCGGTGGTGATCAGGCTGTCGTGGATGCGGCGTTGCCGGAGGAGCTCGGCCTCGTCCTGGTACTCCTCGGGCAGCGTGTACTCCATCTGCTTGAAGCGGTAGTCGTGCATGCGCGCCGCGTAGACGTGCATACCGATGACCCGCCCGGAGAACGCCTGAGCGAGAGCGAGCGCCACGCCGCCGGCAGCATCCGAGTGCTCGGAGTTGTCCAGCGGGACGTAGACGCACCTGTACATGTCCGCCTCCGGGCGGGGCGCCCGCCAACCTGACCCGGCCGCTTCCGGGGCGGCCCGATGATAGCGCGGAGGTCCGAAAGTCCCGATGGCCGCAGGCGAGCGTGACTCTTGGCTACCATCACGAGCTGGCATGGGTGACAAACGTCGCGAGCAGCGCGCGTCCGAAGATGAGCAGCCGCGCTGTCCCGTGCACTGGGACGGCCTCGCCCGCGAGGGCGTCAGCGACACCGCGCGACGTAACGCCGCGTGGAGTCACGTCGACGCCGCGCAGGCCGCGCTGATGGCACAGCATGCGGTCGAGCAGCGTGCGACCGACCGCAACGTCGACCAGATCGACACCGAGTTTGTGTCACGTGTGGGACGCAAGCTCGGCTACGGTCACCCGCTCAGTGACAAGACGGGCACGCTCGAGTTCACGTGGACGCCGGAGGCGGAAGCGCGCCTGGAGCAGGTGCCGGAGTTCTGCCGCGAGATGACGCGCTGGCGTGTCGAATGGACGGCGCACAAGAAGAACCTGGGCACGACGATCACCCCGGCGATCATGGAAACGAAGTTCGACATGTGGGGTGCGGCGTCACGCGCCATGGAAGAGCGGCACGAGGACACGATCCCGTGGACCGCCAGCGCTCGTGCGCGGCTTGCGCGCCTCCCGGAATTCGTGCGCGGCCAGGTGATTCAAGCGGTCGAGGGCAACGCGCAGCGCCACGGTCTCGATTGCGTGGATGACGCGTGTGTCGATGACACCGTCGCGCGTTGGACGGCGTCGGGCGACTTCCACGAGGGAAAGTTCGGGTTCCGGTAGGAGCCTCTGAGCCGCCGCCCAGCGCGAGCCCTCATGCCGCAGCTGGGTGTCACTGGGAGCGGGACCCGCGAGAAGCCGCTCGATCGCTCACGGCGAATTCGCCTGGGGGACCCTGACGGCGGGCATGCCAGAGTCTGATAGTCCAACTGTGCGCTTTCATGCTATTGTCAATGCCCAGAATGGGCCAGATCGGCATGGCTGGGGAGCAGCAGCCCGCCTCGGGCACCATCGAGACGCGCATACCCGGGCGGATGGACCGTCTGCCGTGGTCGCGGTGGCACTGGATTGTCGTGCTCGGTCTGGGCGGTGTCTGGGTCCTCGACGGCCTCGAGGTCACGATCGTCGGCTCCATCGGCAGCCGGCTCACCGAGAAAGGGAGTGGACTCGCGCTCACCACCGGGCAGGTGGGTCTCGCCGGCACCGTGTATGTGCTTGGAGCCTGTGCGGGCGCGCTCTTCTTCGGATACCTCACCGACCGTTTTGGCCGCAAGCGGCTGTTTCTCGTGACGCTCGGCCTGTACCTCGCCGCCACGGTGCTCACGGCGACGTCGGTGACACCGTGGATGTTCTTCGTGTTCCGGTTCTTCACCGGCGCGGGCGTCGGCGGCGAGTACGCGGCGATCAATTCTGCGATCGACGAGCTCATACCGGCGCGGGTGCGTGGAACCGTCGACCTCATGATCAACGGGTCCTACTGGCTCGGCACCGCGTTCGGCGCCTCGCTGACGATCGGCCTGCTCAACCCAGCGTTTCCGGCGAACGTGGGCTGGCGACTGGCATTCCTGCTGGGAGCCGTGCTCGGGCTCGGCATCCTGCTGGTGCGACGCAACGTGCCCGAGAGTCCGCGCTGGCTGTTCATCCATCACCGCAACGAGCAGGCGGAGCAGCTCGTCGGTGACATCGAACGCGCGGTGGCTCGCGACACCGGCGTGGAGCTGGCCCCTGTCGAGGACAGCATCCGTGTGCGCCAGCGCCACACCATCGGCTTGGTCACCATCGCGCGGACGATGGTGGGCCGCTACCCGCGCCGGTCGCTGCTCGGGTTGTCCCTGTTCGTGGGTCAAGCCTTCCTGTACAACGCCGTCCTCTTCAGCTACGCAACGCTGCTCAAGACATTTTTCGGTGTTCCCGCAGATCGTGCCGGTCTCTACCTGATCCCGTTCGCCGTCGGCAACCTGCTCGGGCCGTTCCTCCTGGGCCGTCTCTTCGACATCGTCGGGCGGCGCGTGATGATCGCGTCGACGTACATCCTGTCGGGCGTGCTGCTCCTCGTCACCGCGGAGCTGTTCTCCCATGGCGTGCTCTCGGTGTGGGGCCTCACCGCGGCGTGGTCGGTCGTGTTCTTCTTCGGCTCTGCCGGCGTGAGCGCCGCATACCTGACCGTCAGCGAGATCTTCCCCATGGAGACGCGCGCACTCGCCATCGCATTCTTCTACGCGGTGGGCACGGGCGCCGGAGGCATCGTCGGTCCGGTGTTGTTCGCGAACCTGGTCCAATCCGGGAGCGCCGGCAACGTGGCGATCGGCTTCATCATCGGCACCGCTCTGATGATCGGTGCCGGCGTCAGTGAGGCGCTGCTCGGCGTGGACGCCGAGCAGCGTCAGCTCGAACGCATCGCAGCTCCGCTCACCGCGGAGGAGGCGGAGAGCGACCAGGAGCACGCCGAACGGCCGGCGCGACGCGGTGAGACACCGGTGTCGACAGCACCTGCAGCGCCATACGGACGCCGGCCGCCGCGCCCGATCTGGACACCCGCGCTCGTGAGCGGCCAGTACCCCCCCGCTGATCCGTATCGCGAGTCCGAGCTGCGCAGCATTGTCGACGCCGTGCGCACCGACGGCCCGCTGACATCGCAGCAGATCAGGGATCGCCTCGGAGCGCGGCGATGGGGCCCGGGGCGCTTTCGCTCAGCGCTGCGCACAGCGGTGGAGTCAGGCGCGCTCCGTCGCACGGCGCGCGATCAGTACGTTGCGTCGGAACGCTGATCGCATGATGTCGAGAGCGCGCGGAAGCATCGAGCACACCACTCCACCTCACGGGACGGCGCCCGTCGCGAGCACCTGGCCCTCGCACGCATAGAAGTCGCCCGGCTCGACGATTCCCTCCCACCGCCGGCCCCGACCGCGGCTCTCCAGGCGCGGCGATCGCTAGCGTGCCTGTCAGGTTCATGGGGGGTTCAAGGCTCTCGCGTGGGATGCTGATCGTCAAGGATCCACCAGGCAGGCGCCCTTGCATGAGCTCGCGGTCGCCGAGGGTCCCTCAGCTACTCGAACACCGACCAACAGATGGCGTTGCGCGCCCGCTGATCATCGAGAACGAGCTCGCGAATCGCCTCGTCGAGTTGGTCACGCTGCCAGCGGCACTCGAGTTGCCCCGAAGCTTCGCTCTCCCCTTCCGGTGCCGCAGCACGCACGGCCTTGATGGCATAGGCCGCAGCGCCGAGATCGTGCGCGGCGACGTGTGCCACCGCTGCTGCCTGTCCGGCGGCATACGCGGCATGTCGTGGTGCTCCGCGCAGATACCGTGCGGCGCCGTTGGCGTGGCCCGCAGCCGCGCGAGACCTGGTCATCGTCACCTCGCCGCGCACCCACGCACGAACCATGTCTATCGCGTGCCGCGGCCGCTCGTCCCGGGGCTGCGCCGCCTCGAACAGAGGCAGGACGTGCTCCGCGCAGGACGCCGCCCACAGTGCGAGCAGGCGGTGATCCGAATCGGTGAGGGTGCCGCCGCGACGGATGGTCACGATGCGCGGATCGCGAACCTTTGGAAGAATCACACCGCGCGCCAGTAGATGATCGCGTCGTCCCCATCTGCGGCGTGCGGGATGCGCCCGATCTCGCGCCAGCCCAGCGCCTCGTACATGCGCCGCGCCGGGTTCGAGGCGTAGACGAGGTTGAACTGGATGGCGTCGAAGCCCAGCGCCGGTGCGCGCACGATCGAGTCCTCGATGAGACGGCGGCCGATGCCGCGGCCGCGCCACGCCGCGTCGACCACGTAGCCGGCGTTCGCGATGTGGGCGGACCGGCCTGGGAAGTTCGGCTTCAGGTAGTACGCCCCGGCGAGGTAACCGTCCACGCGCGCGGCGATCACCGCGCTGACCCCGCGAACCCACACCGCCTCGAATGCGTCGCGGGTGAGCGGCGGCAGCTGCGGGTACCCCTCACCGGCTGCGACCACCGCGGAGAACATCGCGAACAGCTCGTCGACATCGTCTGCGGACAGCTCGGCGATGTCGACGCTGCCCATCGCGTCCGCGGTCACCGCGTCAATGATGGTGCCCGAGTGGTGCGAGTGCGCGCCGCGCCGGAGTGCGTTCCGGCGCGGCGCGTTCTGCGTCAGCGAGCGAGAAGCTCGTCGAGCCGCTCGAAGCCCTCGCGAACGCCGTACTCCATGCCACTCGCGAGAAAGGCGTCGCGGTCCTCGAACGAGTCGACCAGCGACGTCGTGACGAGGCGGGTCCGGCCGTTGCCCAGGTCCTCGAAGATGCAGCGCCCGAGCGCCACCTGATCGGGAAACGGCTCGTACGTGAACGTCTGCACGATCAGCTCGTTCGGGCGCACCTCGTGAAAGCTGCCGCGGAACCAGTGTTCATGGCCGTCCTCGCCGCTGTGCACGTAGCGGTACGACCCGCCGGTGCGGACGTCGTAGTGGTCGATCCCCATGGTCAGCCGCCGCGGTCCCAGCCACTGCTTCACCAGCTCGGGATCCGTGTGCGCACGGAACACCTTCTCGACCGGTGCATCGAACTCGCGGGTGATGCGAATCATCGGCACCGTGCTGTCCACGGTGATGGTCGTCTCGTTTGTCGCCACGGTCATGATCCTGCTCCTTGTTCTTTCGGTTGGTCCTGCTCTGGTCGCGGCGATGGGGTGGGGTCCGCGTCCGGCATCGAGCGCAGCAGCTCGTCGAGGCGCTGGTAGCGCTCCTCGGCCTCGCGGCGGTAGCGCTCGATCCACGCGGTCATGAGGTCGAGCACCTTCGCCTCGAGATGCACGGGGCGCCGCTGCGCCTCGCGACTGCGCGTCACCAGATGCGCGTTCTCGAGCACACGCAGGTGCTTCGAGACAGCCTGGAGGCTGACGTCGTACGGCGCGGCGAGCTCGTTGACGGTGGCATCGCCCGACGCGAGCCGGGCGACCATGTCGCGTCGGGTGGGGTCCGCCAGGGCGGCGAAGACCCGCGACAGCGGGTCATCCTCAACTCGGGAGGCGGCTTCCTCAACCATCTGGTTGAGAACTGTAGACGTCACCCCTCGTCGTTGTCAACCGCTCAGTTGAATAACGCGCGCGCCTCGAGTACCTAACCTACACGTGGAAGGGCGCGGTGAGCCCGGGGAACATCGGAAAGTGGCGCACGTTCAGGGTTGCGAGATCCATGCCCTCGACGTCGACAGTCGCAGCGATCAAGTAGTCCCCAAGGCCGATACCGCCGTGTGCGCGCCGATGCGTCCTCATCAGATCAGCGGCTCGCCAGGCAATTCGCTCGGTCACCGGTACGATGCGCAGGCTTGCGAGGAGGCGAGTGACCTCCCTGCGCTCAGGCGACCTCATGCCGCCGGCGACCTCCACGACACTCACGGCGCTGACGGCCAACGGGCCGGTCTGCTGTCGCGCCCCACGCAGCCACGCCCTCGCCGCCGGTTCGCCGCGGAGT
>JAFALX010000315.1 GCA_019234035.1 Candidatus Dormiibacterota bacterium
CCCGCGGCAGCACCGGCTGCGACGAACCATCGCGGGGCGGGCACCGGCACCATCTTCGCGACTGCACTCGGACGCCCGCTGACATGCGGCTGCCGGCTGCAGCGCTGCGCTGGGGAGCGGGCGATCAGGCGCTGTCGAGCGTTACGAATTTCGCAATCCTGGTCGTCGTTGCCCGCTCCGCGGGCCCTGTCGATCTCGGTGTATTCGCCATCTTCACTGCGGGCTATTCCACCGTCACCTACGTCAACGAGAGCCTCGTGTCGGAACCGTTCATCGTGCGCCATACGGCGATCGCACGCGAGGCGTGGCGCGCGCGCGTCCGTGAGGCGACCGCGGCGTCGGTTGCGCTCGGGGCGCTGTGCTCGTTGGCGCTGCTGATCAGCGCGTTCATCGCAGGCGGCACTCTCGGCGGTCTGCTGTTGCTCGGGGCGGTGTGTGCGCCTGCACTGCTTGTGCAGGACACGATCCGCTTCGCGTTCTTCGCGGCCGGCCGGCAGCGCACTGCGTTCTGCAACGACCTGCTCTGGGGCGTTCTCCAGCTCGCCGGCTATCTCATCGTGCATGCGACGCACACGCACTCGCTCGTCGCCGTGGTCGCGACGTGGGCCGGCGCCGGTGCCGTCGCCGGCTGCGCCGGGCTCTGGCAGGCGCGCGCGCTGCCGCAGATGTCCAGGACCGTCGCGTGGCTGCGTGCACATCACGACCTGTGGCGCTTCATCCTGCTCGAGCGGCTGTCCGGCCAGGGCGCAATGTACCTTTCGCTCGTCGGGATCGGCGCCTTCGCCGGCCTCAGCGCGGTCGCTGCGGTGCGCGCGGCGCAATCGCTGTTCGGGCCGCTCTACATCACGCTCAACGCGGTGCGGATCGTCATGCTGCCGTCGCTCGTCGCGACGTCGGGCGACCGGCGGCGCCGGCGCGTGCACATGACCGTGCTGTTCACGGTGCTCATCGCCGCGGCCTGCGGTGCGGTGATCACGTTCCTTCCCGGCCCTGTCGGCAGGGCGTTGTTCGGCGCCACCTGGCCGCTGGTCGCGCCGCTGCTCCTCTTCGTCTCGCTCAGCCGCATCACGGGCAGCGCCGCCGAGGCCTGGCGGCTGGGCCTGCTCTCGGGTGCCAGCGTGCGCCGCAGCCTCGCCGCCCGAGTGGCGCTGGCGACGGCGCTGATCATCGGTACCGCCGCCGGCGCCGCGCTGGCAGGCGCGCGCGGGGCGGTCGTCGCCGAGGCGATCGTGTTCCCCCTCGGCGCGGCCCTGTTCTTCCGCCAGTTCCTCGTGTCGACGCGGAGCACCAGCGCAGGGGCGCGGATGCGTGCTTTGCTCGTCGACGCCGAGATGCTCGGATGACCGCCGGCATGGTCGCGAAGCTGCAACCGCGTGTTCGGGCGCGGACCGTCGCCGACATCATGCCGGCGATGACGGCGACTCTCGTGGTGCGGGGCTAGCGACCCGCCGTGGGTGCAGCCGCGGGCATCGGCCTGGTGGGCGCCGCCCTGGTGCTTGCCACCGTCAGGGGTGGCGTCCGGATCGCGGGCGCGCTGCTGCTCGGGCTCGGGCTTGTCACGGTGAGCTGGAACGCCGTCCGCATCGGGCCGTTCCAGCCCGGCGACCTCTTCCTGCTCGGCGCGGCCGTGCTCCTCTTCTTCGAGGGGCTGCGCCACCGCCGCGCCCCGTGGCTGCCGGCACTCATGCTCACCGGCGCCGCGCTGATCGCCGCCAGCTGCCTGCTCACCGCCCTCGGGCCGCCGTCGCCGTCGTATTTGAGCGGTCGCGTGCTGTTCGTCAACCCGTACGTCCAGTACGGCCTGCACACCCTGACCAGCGGCAACAACCTGGTGCAGGGCGCGCAGTTCCTGATCGCGCTCGTGCTGCTGCCGGTCGTGGTGCAGCTCCTGCAGCCGACGTCGCACGAGGTGCGCTGGCTGGCCGCGATGTGGGCGATGTCGGCGCTGCTGAGCGCGATCGTCGCGATCGGCGACGCCACCGGGATCTCGCACGTCAGCCGCGACCTGCTCGGCTACGTGGTCGGCGGTGGCCGCTACGCGGGCCTCTCGATCCAGCCCAACCACCTCGCGGTCGCGCTCATCCTGGTCACACCGGTGGTGCTCAGCTGGGTCGCATCCACGAGCAAAGCCATGCGCGTGGTCTCCGTGCCGGCCATGCTGGTGCTCTTCGGCGGGGTGCTGCTCACCGGGTCGCGCGGCGGTCTGGTCGGCATGCTGCTCGCCGCAGGCCTGACGATCGTGCTCGTGCCGGAGCTGCGCCCACCGCCGCGCGTGCTCGCCGTCGTGCTCCCGGTGCTCGGGCTGGTGGCGCTCGGCGTCGGCGCCTCGGTGCTTGCCGACATCGCCACGCAGTCGCGGCTCGCGGCGGGCCTCGGCGATCTCAGCGACGCGCAGCGGTCCGTGCTGCAGTCGCAGGCGATCGCCGATTTCAGCCTCAGCCCGCTGCACGGCATCGGGTTCGACCACATCGACGAGGCGCATCAGGTCTTCCTGCAGCTGCTCGCGGCCGGGGGCGTGATCGGCCTTGCCGGCTACGGCCTGTACTGGATCGGGGTGCTGCGCGCCGGCGTCTTCGCGCGCCGGTTCGAGCCCGCACTCGCGTCCGTGCTCCTGGTCTCGGCGGTGTCGTTCCTCGCCATCAGCCTGGTCGAGAACCAGGTCACCGACCGCTATCTGTACGTGCCCGCGGCCCTGATCGTTGGGCTGGCCGCGGTCAGGCGGCGCGAGGGGGCCGCGAGGCGGACGTCGCGCCGCGCAGTGGCGAGCTGGTCTCCGCTGTCTGCTCGGCGCCAACCCGGCGGAACAATGCATTGACCTGCAGCAGGTCCTGCGACACGCGGTCGTAGAAGACCCGCTCGAGGTCGCACAGCGTGAACCCTGCGTCACGCAGGTGGTTGGTCACCTCGTCCCAGGTCGGCGCGCCCTCGTAGAGCTGGACCAGGCTGAGCTCGACCTCACACGCGACCGTCTCCTTCAAAAACCGATTGGCGCCACGCAGCGCGGAGAGCTCGCAACCCTGGAGGTCGAGCTTCAGGAAGTAGGGACGGGGCGCCCCGAGGTCGTGGTGCAGCTCGTCGAGCGTTGACGTGGTCACGGTCTCCTCGCCGCTGACCTCGCTGCTCGGCGCGGCCTCGACGTGGCGATCGAGCATCGGCAGCAGCGAGATGCTCTGACTGTTGCGGGTCACGTGCAGCACGCGCTCGCCCGCTGCCTCGGCGACCGCGGTGCGCAGCGCATGCCAGGCGTTGTCGTGCTCCGTGCGCATCCAGAGGTCGTGAAACGCGGTGCTTCCCGGCTCGATGGAGATGACGCGGCCGCGGTAGCCGCCGCGGCGCACCGCCGTGGCGTATTGGCCGATGTTGGCACCGACGTCCCACACGGTGGCGACGCCGGCGGTGCGGATCAGATGGTCGCGGTGCTGCGAGAAGCTGCCGGTGTACGCGCCGATCTCGACGCCCATGACGCCGAGCGCGCTGCGCACCTGGCGCTTGAGTCCGGTGGGAGCGCGATCGCGCAGGTTCATGCCGCCTTGCTCGGCTGTGCGGCGACGGGCGCAGCAGACGCGCGATGCAGCACGTCCTCGAACTCGGCGGCGCGCGCCTCGATGTCGAAGGTGGTCTCTGCATAGCGCCGCGCCGCGTTACCAAACATGCGGCGCGTGCGGGCGTTCTGCAGCAGCGCGACCACCGCCTCAGTGGCGCCACATTCATCGCCGGGCGCCACCAGCACCGCGCCGTGGCTCGCGCGCAGGGTGGCGGCGGCGGCGTTCTCCGGGGGCAGCACCGACACGATGGGGCGCTTGGCGCACAGGTATGTGAGCACCTTGGACGGCACCGAGTAGCGTCCGGCGCCGGGCTCCAGGATGGCGAGGAGCACATCGGCGGCGGCCAGCATGTCCGGCAGCGACTCATACGGCTGGTAGTCGAGCAGGAGGATGTTGTTCGCGCCGGTGCGGGCCATCTCCGCGTCGAGCCACTCGCGGCCCCGGCCCTCCGAGGCGACGACGAGCCGTGCGCGAGGCACCGAGCGCCGCAGCGCGGCGGCCATGTTCATGAAGAGCGCCGGGTTGTGCTTGAGCCCGAGGGTGCCGGCGTAGAGCACCACGGGGCGCCCGACCAACCCATGCGCGCGCGCCCACTCGTTGCTCCGCGGACGTACCGGCAGCTCCGGCAGCGGCGCCCAGTTGGGAATCACCGTGGAGCGTTCGGCCACTCCCCAGCGCCGCAGCGTGGGCATGAAATGGTCAGTGATGGCCACAATTGCCGCGGACTGGCGGGCAACACGGCGCTCGAGCCCTGCCGCGGTGAGCGCGAAGGGCTGGCCGGCGACGCCGAGGCGTTGCGCGGCCACGTGCGCGATCGCCGCGCTGTACACGTCCTGCTGCCAGAAGACCATGGGGATGCCGGCGCGAGCGCAGGTGTCGGCGGCGACGGCGTGCGCCAGCAGTGGCGTGTTGCAGAACACCGCGACGTCGGGACGCAGACGGCGCAGCCGCCGGCCCAGCATGCGGCCGTACGCGATCTCCTGGAGCACGCGGCGGCCCGGCGCGTAGCGCTGGAACTGCGATCCCATCGACAAGGCGGACACGCTGAAGGTCGGGGGGTCGAACGGCGTGCGCGCCAGTGCGCCCTTGCCGGTGGCGTACGAGCTGCAGTGCCAGTGCGCCACCTCGTGGCCGCGACGCGCCAGCTCGCGGCTCAGCTGCACCTGGAACGGATGCCCCGAATAGTCGTGCATCAGCACCCGCATCGCGTGCGTGGCCGGCCCCGAACCGCGTCCGTTCTGCCCCATGCTGCCGTTACGCCGTGGAGAGCACCGCGTCGCGGGCGTCGGGATCGAGCCGTCCGGCGCGGAGCTGGTCGTACACCCAGCCGAAGGTCTGCTCGAGCCCGTCACGCAGCGTCGTCGACGGCGCCCAGCCCAGCACTTCTCTGATCAACGTGTTGTCGCTGTTGCGGCCGCGCACGCCCTTGGGGGCGTCGACCTGGTACACGCGCTTGAGGCGCACGCCGGCGATCTCCTCGACGATCGTGACCACGTCGTCGATCGACACCAGCTCCTCGCTGCCGAGGTTGAGCGGGTCCTGGTGACCGCCGGAGAAGATGCGCAGCGTGCCATCGACGCAGTCGTCGATGTAGGTGAAGCTGCGCGTCTGCCTGCCGTCGCCCCAGATGTCGATCGTCTTATGGCCGAACAGCTTCGCCGCCGCGACCTTGCGGCAGATCGCCGCGGGCGCCTTCTCGCGGCCGCCGTCCCACGTGCCGTGGGGGCCGTAGACGTTGTGATAGCGAGCCGTGCGCGTGGCGAGCCCGAAGTCCTCGCTGAAGTGGCGGCACATGCGCTCGCTGAAGAGCTTCTCCCAGCCGTAGCCGTCCTCGGGAGCGGCGGGATAGGCGTCCTCCTCACGCAGCGCGGTCACGTCGGGACGGCGCTGCAGGCCGACGTTGTACACGCACGCGGAGGACGAGAAGAAGTAGCGCTCGACGCCGTGGCGCATCGCGCCGAGCAGCAGGTTGGTGTTGATGAGCACCGACAGCATGCAGCGCGCGCGGTTGGCCTCGATGAACCCCATGCCGCCCATGTCGGCCGCCAGGTTGAACACCCAGCGCGCGTCCGTGGTCACGGCCTGGCAGACGATGGAGTCCCTGAGATCGGCCTCGAGGCAGCGCGCGTCAGCGGGCCGCTGATACCACTGATCCAGCGGCTTGCTGTCGACGGCGCGCACGTTGGTGAATCCCGAGCGCGCGAGATGCGCGACCAGGTGTCCGCCGATGAAGCCGCCCGCGCCGGTGACGACGATCGCATCGTCCGTCGCGAGGCGGACCTCCGCGGCCATCAGTACGCACCCTCGCCGCGCAGCACGGTGACGCAGGTCTTGGCGAGCACCGCGAGATCGAGTCCGACCGACCAGTTGTCGACGTAGTGCAGGTCGAGACGCACGCTTTCCTCCCAGGAGAGATTTGCTCGGCCGCTGACCTGCCAGAGACCGGTGATTCCCGGTTTCACGAGCAGACGGCGGCGCACATCGGGGACGTACCGCTCCACCTCCGATGGCAGCGGCGGCCGGGGACCGACCAGAGACATGTCGCCGCAGACGACGTTCCAGAGCTGCGGCAGCTCGTCCAACGACCAGCGACGCAGAAAGCCGCCGATCGGGGTGACGCGTGGATCGCGCCGCAGCTTGAACAACGGACCGTCGCGTTCGTTGAGCTCGTCGAGCAGCGAGCGCTGGAGCTCGGCGCCGTCGTACATGCTGCGGAACTTCAAGAGGCGAAACCTGCTGCCGTTGACGCCGACGCGCTCCTGGCGGTATAGGACGGGACCGCTGCTCGTCAGCTTCACGGCACCCGCAACGGCGATCAGCAGGGGCAGGAGCAGCACGAGGCTTGCAGAGCCCGCGACCCGGTCGATCGCTTCCTTGATGACGCGACGCGGACCGGTGAACTGCGGCTTCTCGACGCAGAGCAGCGGAAGCCCGGCGATTGGTCGTGAGGTGATGCGCGGCCCGGCAACGTCGGTGATCGCCGGCGCCAGCACGAGGTCGATATCGGTGCCCTCGAGCTCCCATGAGAGGCGGCGCAGCTGTCCTTCCGGAAGCAGATGCGTGGCGAGCACCGCGATCGTGTCGGCGCCGAGCTCCTGCGCCTGCAGCACCGCGTCATTGACGTCGGAGCCCGCCCAGCGCACGTTTGCCGGAAGTTGCGGCCGCCGGTCCTCCGCAGGGGTCATGGCCGCGACGACACGGAAGCCCGCGAAGGCCGCGCGGTTCATGTGCGCGGCAAGCCGGGACACATCCGAGGTGAGACCGATCGCCAGGACTCGATGCGCAACGCGGTCGCGGTTCAGATGGCGGTGCAGGGCGCGGCAGATCGCATAGCGCGCGACCAGCGTGACGACGGCGGCGCCGCTGATCGAGACGATGACGAGCGCGCGTGAGAGTCCGGCGTGCAGCGCGAACGAGACGATGGCCGAGATGGCGAGCATCCACACCATCCCGTTGATGACGCGGCGGCACTGCTCGGCGCCGTGCACGATGGCGCGACGGTCGTACGCTCCGGCGAAGCCCATCACCGCGAGCCACAGCGGCACCATCGCACCGGCGAACACCAGGTACGGAAGGGTCTCCTCGCCCGGCTGCACACCGAAGCGGACGGCGAGCGCGGCGAACGCCGCGATGGCGGCGGCCACGGCATCGGCCGCGAGGGCGAGCGCCGTCCAGTGTCCGAGGTTCACAGGAAGCGGCAGCCGCGGCGGGGCCTCGCTCACTGTCCCGACCGCGTCGAGAGTTGTCACGTTTCGATCGCGAACCGTGCTCGCGATCATCAGGTCGCCGGCCATCGTTGCACTCTCTAACAGCCGTGTGACAGCAGCGCGGGTCGATGCTTGAACAGGTCGAGGTGACACGGCACCGCATCAGCACCGCGCGTCGAGGTACTGCCCCGGTGACCATGCAGCCCGAGATCGTCCGCAGGATCGTTCGCAAGTGGGCCGCTGCAGTGCTCGCACTCACCGTGCTCGGCGCTGTGGTCGCGTTCGCCGTCAGCAAGGCGATGACCCCGCTGTACCAGGCGAAAGGCAACGTGCTCGTGGTTGCAGGCGTCGGCCAGGGCGGTACCGGCAGCGGTGATCTCAACCTCAGCGCTGCCGAGGCGACCACCACTGCGGCCACGCTCATGACCGCTCCGCCGCTCCTTCAGAGCGTGATCAACGCGCAACATCTCAACGAGACCCTGTCCACCCTGGCCGGAAATGTTGCGGCCACCCCGCAGACCAACAGCGAGCTTGTG
>JAFALX010000042.1 GCA_019234035.1 Candidatus Dormiibacterota bacterium
GGGCCGTTGCGCTCCAGAAACGAGAGCAAGGAGAGGAAGGTCCCCTCGCCGAGGACTGCAAGGAGGAAGCTGGCCAGTGCGAAGTCGGGCTCCTCGAGGAGCGTCTGCAGCGACGCCTGGCCGCCGGCGGTCGACGACCCCATGCCACCGTGGCGCAGCAGCGCGCGCCGAGTGAAGACCTCGATGTGGCGCGCCTCGTCGGCGACCTGCACGGCGAGCACCTGCAGCACCTCGCGGAAGTGCGGGTGGACCTGGCCCAGAAAACGGGCCGGCACGAGCAGCGCCGCGTTCTCGTTCTCGACGAGGTACGTCATCACCTGGACGACGGCCTCCTCGACGTCGCCGGGGAGGTCGAATTCCGCCGTCCAGTCGACGGCGGTCGCCGGGTCCCACTGTGCCGCCGCCGCCTGCGCGTAGAGGCGAGGCGCCTCGTCTGCCCACACCTCCTCGCGGCGGTGCAGCGCGAAGTGGAACTCGGGGCCGCCCGCCTCGACGCGGGCGCCGCGCGCGGCGAGGCCCCAGCGAGCCGGGGGATCCGCAAGAACCGCTCCGGCGACCTGGGGGTTGGGATCCCCGGCACGCTCCGCGCCCTCCCAGCGCGCCGCATCCGCGCGGCCGCGCCGCACCACCGCGTGGACACCGTCGGGCGCCTGGGTCAGCGACACCACCTCATGGCCCGCCGACCGCGCCCACGCGCGCAGGTGCGGGCCGAAGTCGGGATGCTGTCCGCGCACCTCCACAGATGAGCCGGTGGCGACGGCGCGCAGGGCTCGCCTCAGAAGCAGATGGGCGCCGCGGTCCAGGCCCAGGCGCTCAGTATCGATAGCCGGCAGCGGTGATCCGTCCGTCGTGGTCGTAGAAGCCCGCCTCGTCGACGGCGCGCTCCAGGGCCCGGTAGCCCTCGAGCCGCGCCGGCAGCCAGGCCGTGAGCCCCTCGAGGTCGAACAGGGAGCGCAGCTCCGCGTCGGCATAGCTCTGCTCGAGCAGAAGCGAGGCGAAGCGCTGGACGCCCTGGTCCGCGTTGCCGCGGAGCGCGGTGAAGTTGCAATGGTCGAACGGCGGCGTTGTTGTCAGGATCGTCGAGAACCCGGCAGGCAGGGTGCCCTCGCGGGTCATGAGCAGGTGCGTCGCGTCGAGCAGGCACGCCGCGTCGACGGAGCCGTCGGCGAGCGCGCGCGCCGCGTCGCGCTCCCCGCCGATGTGGTCACCGTGCTTGCCGGCGAGGACATCACAGTGCTGCACCGTGATGTCGTGGTCCGGGTCGAGGCCCGCGCCACGCAGGTGGGACAGCGGGAGCAGCGTCGCCTGGGGCGAGTCGACGGCCCCCACGGCCACCGTCCTGCCGCGCAGATCCGCGACATCGCTGATGCCATCGCCGGAGCGCACGACCACCACCGAGCAGAGGTCGCGGTCGCTGTCGCGCATGGCGACGGCGTAGGCCTCGCCACCGGCTGCGGCCGCGGCGCGCCGGGTGCGCACCCAGGCGAGCGGAGAGTTCCAGGCCAGGTCGATCGCGCCGGCGAGCTGCGCCTCCGCCTGCGCCTCGTAATTGGAGAAGAGCACGTAGTCCAGAGCCAGTCCACGGTCCGCGAACCACGGCTTGAATCCCTCCCAGATGGTCACGACCTTGGGGTCGTAGGCGACGGCGCCCAGCCGCAGTGGAGTGCTCATCGGAGGCTCAGTCGAAGAGGGGCAGGCCGCAGACGGAGCGGCCGATGAAGTCGTAGAGGACATCGGTCGTCGGCGCCATGACCGTGGCGGCACGCGCGTCGCGGAAGTGCCGTTCGACGCCGACCTCACGGCGGAACGCAGCGCCGCCGCACACGCGCATGCCGAGGTCGGTGACCTCGGTGGCGGCCTCGCCTGCGGCGGCCTTCACCTCGAGCACACGCAGCATGACGTCGTCACGGCCCGATTCCATGGCAGCGAGCGTGTCGTCGAGGAGTCCGCGCACCATATCGGTGCGAACCCGCATGCGCGCCACGTACGCCCGGATCGTCGGGAGCTCGGCGAGGGTCTGGCCGAGGTGCTCGAGGCGCGCGCCGCCGGCGTGCGCCGCCGTCTTCGCCGTCACCGCCTCCATGGTGCCGAGGCAGACTGCCGCCGAGAGCACCTGGAAGAGCGGCAGGACGACGCCCATCATCACGTCGAAGCCGCCACCGTCAGGCCCGAGGCGAGACGCCGCGGGGACAGCTGCGTCGCTCGCTACCACCGGCGACGAGGCGTTGCCGCGGAGGCCGAGGCCGTCGAAGCGGCCGGCGACACTCAGCCCGGGCGTCGCCGAGGGCACCAGCCAGAGCGTGCTCGGTCCCTCGGCGGCGAGCGGCCGGCTCGACCACACGTACGAGTCCGCCTCCCCTGCTGACGTGACCATGCTCTTGCGGGCGCGCAGGCGCACGGTCCCGTTGTCGACCTTGGCGCTGCTCACCGGCGCCCAGAAATGGCCGCGCGATCCGGTCTCCGAGAAGGCAAGCGTGGTGAGGTGCTCACCGCGAGCGATGGCGTCGCGCACGGCGCGCTCACCGTGCGCCTCGATGACGGCGGCGCCGCAGTAGTGCATCGTCAGCACCATCGCCGTGGACCCGCAGGTGCGCGCAAGCCGCTCCACGACCGCGGCCGCGGCGCGAGGGCCTTCACCCGCGCCGCCGACGTCTGCGGCGCTGATGAGCCCGAGCAGTCCGCCCTCCGCCAGGGCGCCGACAGAGGCACGGGGGAAGTCGCCAGTGCGATCGACGTCTGAGGCGGCCGGCTCGACCACCTCGGTGATCGCGCGGTCGACAGCTTCAACGTACGCCGCGGTTGTGATCATTTCCCTGGACTCCGATTTCGCGGGGCGCGCCACCGCTGTGAGAGCACCCATCGGCTACCCGCTGCGATCGCCACACCCGCAGCGTAGCGTGAGACGTGCCTCCGGCGCGGCTGCGGCGCTGAACCGCGAAAGGCTACGGCCGCATCGGGCTGGCACGACCAGTGAAAGCGCCGCGTGCCCCTTCACATCAGGATGGCCGGCAGCTGAAGGCCCCCTCGACGTGCACAGTGCTCACGTCCGGAGCTGGCGTGGACTGTCCTAACGCCGAATGCTCCCATCTCAGGGTTGCGCTACCGATGCTCCGCCACGTAGCGCTCGGGGTCGCGGTCGGTGACTTCAACTCCGCGGACGTGCTCCGCCTCAAAGGTTGCGAACGCCACGGCGATGTCATGACGCAGCTGCAGCGGAGCGTTGCGGCGGAAATCGGTGAGATCCTCGCGCTCCTCTTCGGCCATGTGATCGCTGTTCGCTTTGTTGGTCTTCCGCACCGCGGCCCACCAGGCGTCAGTGCCCGGCTGATGGCCGGCCGATTCCCCGATGGCATCGCGGATCTCGTTGTGGTCCTTGATGACGTCGATGACCTCGGCATCGACGGTCTCATCGCCCACACCAGTGCCCAACTTCAACAGATGTGGGTAGAAGAGTTCCTCCTCGGAGGCAGCATGCACTTCAAGCGTGGTGCATAGCCGGTGCCACAAGATGCCAAGCGCACGTGTGTCGGACGGCGCAGTCTCCTCGAGCAGGGCGAACATCCGGCGCTGCTGGTGGTGGTCTTCGAGGATCAGCTCCGTGATGTCCATTCAGCGCTCGTGCCTCCGCGGTCCGGTTGACGGTGCGTCCATTCATTGTGGCTGGATGAGTCCTCCGCCCGGTTTGCGTCCTTCGCGGAGCCGCAGCAGCCAGCACGCTCCCGGCGCCCTCATCGTTCAGGAGACCGCGCACGATCGGGCACGATACGAGCATGGCCAAGATGGATGTCCTTGCCGTTATGGATTCGCGGATGGGAGCGCTCATCGAATCAGCGACTAATGCGCACCACCACCGGCGGCTTCGGCGGGTGGGTTGGGAGCGGGCGTATTGCGGTAATGAGGACGGCTGGGCCACGGGGAGTGCTCCGACCCGCGGCGGCAACCACGTGGACGTGCATGTCGATGGCGCCGCCGCCCTGCCCTCGATCGCGGCGTCAATCCGTGCAGCCCGAAGCAGCGTCCACGTAGCCGGGTGGGCCATCACGCCATCCTTTCGCGTCGAACGCAGTGAGCCTCACCGCACGCTGCGCTCCCTTTTAGCCGAGGCTGCGGAGCGGGTTCAGGTGCGCGTCCTCGTCTGGGGTGGCGCGCCAGTCCCAGTCATGCATCCCACTCGCGGCGAGACGAAGGCCGCGGTCAGTGCACTCATCGCCGGGACCCGGATTCAAGCGGCGCGCGATACACGGAACCGTCCCATGCACTGCCATCATGAAAAGCTCGTGATCGTCGACGATGAGACTGCATTTGTCGGCGGCATCGATCTCACCGACCTCGATGGCGATCGCTTCGACGCGGCGCCACATTCCATCCGCCCCGGTTTGGGTTGGCACGACGCGGCTGTCGCGCTCACTGGGCCATCCGTGGCAGACATCGCCGAGCACTTCGCGTTGCGTTGGCAGGCGACTACCGGCGAACGCCTTGCTCCAGTCGCAGTTCCGGCTCACACTGGCAACTCACGCGTGCAGGTGGTCCGCACTGTGCCCGAGGGCAACTACGCGGCGCTCCCGAGTGGCGATTTCAGCGTGCTCGAGTCCTATATGGGCGCCATCCGGAGCGCTCAACGGCTGATCTATCTGGAGAACCAGTTCCTCTGGAGTGCCGAGATCGTTGCAGTGCTCAGGCAACTGCTCGATGATCCCCCGAGCGCGGACTTCCGGCTCTGTGTCGTGCTCCCCCAACGACCAAACAATGGCAACGACGATACGCGGGGACAACTCAGCGTGTTGCACGAGGCTGATCGGCATCACCGCCTCCTCGCAGGTACGATCGGGCCGACAACACCGGGCGCGCCGGATGTGTACGTGCACGCGAAGGTCGGCATCGTCGATGACCGCTGGTTGACCGTCGGATCAGCCAATCTCAGCGAGCATTCGTTGTTCAATGACACGGAGGTTAATGTCGTTAGCGATGACGCGCAGCTGGCCCGCACCCTGCGCGAGCGGCTGTGGAGCGAGCACCTAGAAATGGATTGCAGCGGCCAAGACCCACTCGTTGTGCTCGAGGAAGCCTGGCGCCCCAGGCTGACTTTTCACAGCGGCACGCCGCATCGATTGCGCGCACTGCCTGCGGTGTCGCGACGCAGTGCCAGGCTCATGGGCCCGCTCAAAGGACTGCTTGTGGACGGCTGATATTCCTCATCCGTCATCTGCGACAGTGCCGTTCACAAACCGCTAGAAGGTAACCTCCGTCCGGGTTCGATCCCCGAGCTCGACACTGGCTTTGCAGCTATCCCGATCACAGCTGAAGACCGCTCATTTGCTCAGGATGTAGATCGTTGGTTGGAGCTTGCCTAACAGTTGATAGACGCCGTAAAGGCACTCGGCGAGAAGAATCGCATACGTGCGCTCTCCGTATTTCTCGACGAATCGCTCGGGCCATGTCCGAAGTCGTGATGCTTTCACGAGCCCCTCGGTGGTCTCATGGTCGCCCGATTCCTCCATGTGCTGTCGGCCCTGGCCACCGATAACGATCCGTCGGGTGATCGTGAACTTGTCCTCGAAACACGATTCGGCATAGTCCTGGTCAGCAGTGTTGACCCCGAGCGGGGGAAAGAGTTCGGTTCGTTCAGCGCTTGACAGCCGCGGCGTGGCGAGGGTCATGTAGACAAGCATGTACCCACCTGGCTTCAGTATTCGGCAACACTCTGCGATGGCGTCGGGAAGTGGCTGTATATCGGTGAGTACATCGCGACAGAAGACGAAATCGAAATGTTCGTTCGGGAATTGGATGTCGAGGATCGTCCCCTGCGAGATGGAGAATCGGTCTTCTGCTATGTCCGTCGCTGCGTTTTCCCGCCGGCCCAGCTCGACAAGCTGGTCCAAGAACTCGACGCCGCGGATGGTGCAGTCCGTTCTGGAGAGGAGCTTGCGGCTGTTCCCACCGTTCGCGCAACCCACATCCAGTACGAGCGAGCCGCTACCCACTCCGCATTCAGTGGCGAGGTCGTACAGGATGTCAAGAGAGAGCGGACCGCAGCTCGTGCTTAGCTCCGCAAGGGCATCTCCCACGGTCGAGGTGTAGATATCCTTAATATCGAAGTCCATCAAACGGTCCTTGCGGTCCTAAACTTGTTTCAATATGTGCCAACTTCGCGATCTGGGGCTCCGTCGCCGGCTACACCGAGGTCAGCGACCGACGACGGCGTGTCGCGTACGCAGAGTTGGAGGAGCGGGGGTTATCGTGAGCTCAGCCGATGGCGGCGAGGACGTCGTCGATGTCCATCGCGATGCATGTGAACGACGGCACGTCGCGAACGGTGTGCGTCGACGCCTCTGACTCGCGCATCTCCTGCACCAGGTCGAGGAAATCGGCCACGGAATCGCTCTCGAAGGCGACGACAAACTCCTGATCGTCGAGCCCGAAGCTGTACGTGGTGTTGATCTTCACGCCGGAATATTTGTGCCCCATCGCGATGTGCTCGCTCATCTGACGCTGTCGCTCCTCGGCGGACAGTCGATACCACGAGCGCGTCTTCACGAACGGATACACGAACAGATACTTGCGCCCCGTCGGCGAGATCACCAGACGGTTGCTGCGTCCCTCCTGATTGGGATGCTGATGCTTGTCGACGTACATGCTCTTCTTGGTCATCGAGAAGTAGCTGTACGGTGACTCGAGGTAGGCGCCGACGCGCAGCCGGTTGAGGCGCGCCGAGAACTCATGGAGATCGTCGACGCGATCGCTGACAAGCCACAGCATGAAGTCGGCATCACCGCGTGTGCCGACAAGGCTGTACGAGCGGATCAGGACGTTCTCGCGCTGATCGAACTCGCGCACGAGCGCTGCGAGCTCCTCCCGCTGCGCGGCGCGCTCGGTGGCGCTGAGCAGCCGCCACTCGGGACGCACGCGGTAGAAGGCGAAGCGGATGTGCTGCCGTGCGGCCGGGGGCTTGGCGGTGGCGTCTCGCGCCGTGACCGTCTGGATTGACATCGATTCCTACTCTAGCCGCGGGCGGCTTCGTCGAGCGCCTGCTTGCGCACCAGGCGGTGCTCCCGGCGCACCCGGGCCTGGGCCTGGCGGCGCCGCTCCGCGTCGGACTCGGCGAGCACCGGCGGGACCGCGGCTGCCCGTCCCTCGGCGTCGAGGCCCACGAACACGAGGTGAGCGCTCGCGACGCGGTGATGCTCCCCGGTCAGCACGGTCTCCACGTCCACGCGGACGCCGACCTCCATTGATGTCCGGTGCGCCTCGTTGACCATCGACTGCACGGTCACGAGGTCGCCGATGAACACGGGAGAGAGGAAGCTCATGTCGTCCATCGCGGCGGTCACCACGCGGCGCCGCGCGTGCTTGATGGCGGCGATGCCCGCGGCCGTGTCGACGAGCCGCATGATCGTGCCGCCGTGCACGTAGCCGGCGTTGTTCACGTGCTCGATCTCCATCACCACGGAGATCGTCGTGTGCGACTGCGAGGCCGGACGAGGCGAGAGATCGACCTCATCGGGGAAACGCTCGCGATCATCGCGTGTGCGGAAGAACCGGTCCATCAGCGGAAGAGCCGATTCACTAGCGAAGGATGTCGAGGGCGGCGCGCGTCATCGTCTCGACGCCGACGGGGAGGCACGCCTCGTCGATGTCGAACGAGGCGCTGTGATGCGGAGCCACCGGGCCACGCTCGGGATGGCCGGCGCCGACAAGGTAGTAGCAGCCGGGCGCGCGCTCAAGGAAGAG
>JAFALX010000203.1 GCA_019234035.1 Candidatus Dormiibacterota bacterium
CTGTGGCCGGCTCGCGGTGGTGGCCGAGCTGCTGTTCCGCCTCGATGAGCTCGGCCCGCTGCTGGTCGATGGCAGCGCGCAGCGCGCGGATCCCCTCGAGCATCTCGTCGATCACCTCGACCTGCATGTGCGCACGTTCGGCGATCTCCGCATCGTCCGACGACGCGGCTTCCGACTTCGCCACGCCCGCGGCCTCTTCGTCGAGGCGCTTCGCCTGCTCCTCGAGCTGCTTGATGGTCGTGGCCATCGCGGCCATGCGCCCGGCGGTGTCCTGGAGCGCCTGGATCTGCTCGCCCGAAGCGCCCTCTCCGCCGGAGGTGGGCGCGGCCGGCGGCCGGCGGCGCAGCGCGGTGTCGGACCGCAGCACCAGTGCGACGCGCTGCAGGAACCCCACGTCGCTCTCGGCGGGGCTAGGCGCCGGGCTCGGGATCGGCGGTGTCCGCCGCCGGTGCCTTGGCCGCGTCGATATGGCCGCTGACCTGCGGGCCGGCGAGGCCCAGCTCCGCCTTCATCGCGGCGAGCCGTGCATCCACGGACTGATTCACCGCCGTCGCACGCACCTGCGCCTCGATGCCCTCGATGCCACCGGCGCCGAGCCGGCTGAGGATGCCGGTGTCCATCAGCTCGGTCACGGCTTCGGCGCGTGCCTGCGTGCGCAGCATCTTGTCGCGGGCGCGCTCCAGGAGCTGCTGCACCTCGTCCATCTCCTTGCTGATGCCGGTCGCCGTCTCGCCGGCCTGGACGGTCGCCTGCGCAGCGCTGTACTGCGCCTTCATCGTCTCCTTCTGCGTGCGCATCGCGGCGATGCGAGCCTGCAGGCGCTGCCCGGCCACCTCCAGGTTCTCGCGCTGCTGCGTCAGCGCCTCAGCCTGCTCGCGCAGGTTGGAGAGCTGGCCCTCGAGCAGATCCGCCTGCGTCAGCGCGCTCGCCGCCACCTCCTCGCGGTTCTGGGCGAGCGCTGTCCGGGCCAGGTCGTTCAACCGCACACGGTTGGCCTCCATCTGCCGCCCCTGGATCTCGAGCTGCTTCTGCGCGGTCACCACGTCGGCGACGCCGCGGCGCACCCGCTGCAGGGCCTCCACCTGCTTCTCGTACGCCAGGTCGAGCGCGTCGGCGGGATTCTCGAGGTTGTCCAAGGCCCGGCTGGTCTTGCCGCGCACCACGAGGCGGAAGCGCTGCCACAGTCCCATGGCCCCATTGTCGGCGTTCTTCGCCACGATGACGTGCTTCGTGGCCGCCGCCCCGGAGCCGTTGCATCACCGCCGGTGGCCGGGGCCGGCGCGCGCGGTCAGGTGGTGGAGGAGGAGGTGGTGGTGGTTGTCGTCGTTCCCGGCGCCCAGCTCAGCGCGATCGATTGCGAGCCGCCGCCTGCGTCGTCGTAGATCACGAGCGTCGCCCGGTAGGCCGCGGCGCCGATGGGAGGCGTGGCGTTGACCTCGAACGTGCACCGCGTGCCCGGCGCATGACCGCTGATGCACGTGTTGGCGGAGATCGCGAAGTGGGGCGTCGGCCCCGTGACGACCATGTCCAGCACGTCCAGATTGCCGGTGCCGGTGCTGCGCATCGTCACCGTGACCGGTCCGGTCGACGACCCGCTGAAGGCGATGCTCGTCGGGTCGATGGATGCTGCGGCGGCCGTTCCGGTGCCGCTGAGGCGGACCGTCTGGGTCGGGGGCGAGGCGTCGTCGGTGACGGTCAGCGTCGCGGTCAGCGGCCCCGCGGCCGTCGGCGTGAACCTGATGCCGATGGGGCATGTCTGGCCGGACTGCAGGGTTTCGCCGCTGCACGCGCCCTCATCGAGCTGGAACGAGTCCGCGCTGGTCGTGATGCTGCGGACACGCAGGGCTGGGCCGCCCGGATTGGCCAGGTGAAGGAAGTGGATTCCGTTGCTCTCGCCCACGTTCTCGGCGCCGAAGTCCAGCGCCGTCGCTTCCAGCGACGCAGCCGGCACCGGCGCCGGCGCAGCGGTTGCGGAGCCACCGCCGAGTCCGGTCTGGTCCGCTGCGGGGCTGCTCGTGGGAGCAGCTGTCGCCTCCGGGGTGCCGTCGCTCGTCGGAGCCGGCGCGCTGGTAGTCGCGTCTGACACCCGCGCGCTGACGCGGGAGAGGGGCGCGGGGGAACGGCCGCTGCCGCCTCGGACCGGGCCCACCAGGACGCCGGCCGCCATGCCGAGCACTGCGACCGTGGCGCACGCTCCAGCGATCGCTCGCTTCCGGCGGTCCCTGAAGATCGCCCCCACACCTTCCCTCTCGGTCATCTGCCTCTCCTCAGTGTGAGCCGCCCCTCTTGCCGACGCAAGCAGGGTGCCTCAGTCGGCATCGGCGGCTGCTCGTCCAACGGGCACGGCACGAGCCTGGTTTCTGGGTACCGTTGTAAGCCCATGGAGACAGCAACGGACACGGCGTCCGCGCGCTTCGACGACTACGACCACGTCCGGGTCGAGGCCAAGTGGCGCCGCATCTGGGAGGAGCGCGGCGACTACCGCACGCCTCTGGACGACCCGGAGCACCCCTTCTACAACCTGATGATGTTCCCGTACCCCTCGGCGGAGGGGCTCCATGTCGGCCACATCATCCCGTACGCGGGCAGCGACATCTACGGTCGCTGGCGCCGGCTGAAGGGCGACACCGTGTTCGAGCCGATGGGCTTCGACGCCTTCGGCATCCACTCCGAGAACTACGCCATGAAGATCGGCGAGCACCCCGCGGTGGTGATGCGCCGCGCCGTGCACAACTTCCGTGAGAACCAGCTGAAACGCATCGGGTCGATGTTCGACTGGGACCACGAGGTCAACACGGCGGAGCCCAACTACTACCGATGGACGCAGTGGGTGTTCCTGCAGCTGTTCAAGCGGGGCCTCGCCGTGCAGCGCGAGGGGGCGGTGAACTGGTGCCCGTCGTGTCTCACCGTGCTCGCGGACGAGCAGGTGGAGCAGGGGAAATGTGAACGCTGCCACACGGTCGTCGAGACCCGCTACCTGCGGCAGTGGTGGCTGCTGATCACTCGCTACGCGCAGCAGCTGCTCGACGGGCTGGACGCGCTCGACTGGTCGGACTCGACGCGGACGATGCAGCACAACTGGATCGGGCGCAGCCAGGGCGCGCTGATCCGCTTCGACCTCGAGGGCTGCGCTCGTGACAACGTGACCGTCTACACGACGCGGACGGACACGCTGTTCGGTGCCACCTTCCTCGTCGTGGGCGCCGACCACCCCGAGCTCGAGGACTTCGTCCCGAGGGAACGGCTGGGTGAGGTGAACGCGTGGCGCAACCGGCTCCGCCCCAGCGACGAGCCGGACTTCTCGGTGGGCATCGACGCTGGATCGCACGCGATGCATCCGCTCACAGGGGAGCGCATCCCGGTGTGGATCGCGCCCTACGTGCTCGGTGGCTACGGCACGGGCGTGATCATGGCGGTGCCCGCGAACGACGAACGCGACTGGCAGTTCGCCAAGGCGCATTCGCTCCGCATAGTCGCGGTGATCAGCGGCGGCGACGTGAGCGCCGACGAGGCGCCGCACACCCGCGAGGGGACACTGATCAACAGCGACGGCTTCGACGGTCTGTCGTCCGCCGAGGGCAAGCAGCGGATCATCGCGCGGCTGCAGGAGCTGGGCCGCGGCGAGTCCAGCGTGCAGTACAAGCTGCGCGACTGGCTGATCTCACGGCAGCGGTACTGGGGCCCGCCGATCCCGATCATCCACTGCCCGGTCGACGGCGCCGTGCCTGTGCCCGAGGAGGACCTGCCCGTGCTGCTGCCGGAGCTCGAGGACTTCCGGCCCACCGGAACGGGCGTGTCCCCGCTCGCGACCGTCGAGGACTGGGTCAACGTGAGCTGCCCGCAGTGCGGCGGGCCGGCGCGGCGCGAGACCGACGTGAGCGACACGTTCCTCGACTCTGCGTGGTACTTCCTGCGCTACCCGTCGACCGACTTCGACGACGTCGCCTGGGACGAGGAGCGCACGGCGACGTGGCTGCCGGTCGACATGTACATCGGCGGCAACGAGCACGCGGTCCGCCACCTGCTGTACTCGCGATTCCTCATGCGCGTGTTCCACGAGATGGGACTCGTGCCCGTGCCCGAGCCGTTCACGCGGTTTCGCGCGCACGGGATCATCACGCGCGACGGCCGCAAGATGTCGAAGACGTACGGCAACGTGGTGAACCCGGACGAGTACATCGAACGCTACGGCGCCGACACCTTCCGCCTGTACATGATGTACCTCGGCCCGTACATGTCCGGCGGCGATTTCCGTGACGCGGGAATTGCCGGGATGGTGCGCTTCCTGCACAGGGTGTGGCGCCTGGCGCAGACGGCGACGTCGCGCGATACGCACGACGCGGCGCGGGAACGACGGCGGCACCGGCTGATCAAGCGGGTCGACGACGACATCGCAGAGCTCGGCTACAACACCGCAATCGCCTTTCTCATGGAGTTCGCGCGCGACGTCGACCAGGAGGCGCAGCGCGGCGAAGGCCGCCGCGTCGACGCCGAGACTCTGCTGCTCCTCCTGGCGCCGTTCGCCCCGTTCATCACCGAGGAGCTGTGGCAGCGCATGGGCAGCGACGGCTCCGTGCACGCCCCCGGTGGCTGGCCGCAGTACGACCCTGACCTCGCGCGCGTGCAGCGCGTGACCGTCGCCATCACGGTCAACGGGAAGGTGCGCGACCAGCTCGAGGTCGACGCGGGGACGGACCAGGATCAGCTGCGCCGCCTCGCGCTGCAGCTGCCGCGGATTCGCGAGCTCCTCGAGGGACGCGAGCCGTCCAAGGTTGTGGCCGTCGTCGACCGCATCGTCAATATCGTCGTCTGAGCACCGCCGCAAACGATCACCTCGACATCGCCAGAGCGGGCTCACCGTGATGACGGCGTTTTTGCTCGTACATCACGGCATTGCCCACGGCCCGAGGCTACCCGCACGCGGAATCGTTCCCTGGGGCCACGCGTAACGATTCGGACGCTGACACGCAACCGCGTGGCAGCACGCGCGCGCTGAGCGAGCTCTTGCGCCTACTCGGATGCGAGGACGCGAATCATCGGGCGGCGGCTCAGCAGCGGCTGCGGCCGGCCCAGGAAGAAACCCTGCGCGTAATCGATGCCGAGCTCTTCGAGCGCCGCCAGCTCCTCACCCGTCTCAACGCCCTCGGCGATGAGCGTCGCGCCGATGTCGGCCGCGAAGCGGACGAGCCCGGCGGCGCGCGCCCGGTTCACCGGATCGCTGTCGATGCGCCGCGTCACTGCGCGGTCCAGCTTGATGAACTCCGGTGTCAGTGCGACGAGCTGGGCCAGGCCGGCGTACCCGGTGCCGGCGTCATCGATGGCGACCCGTGCACCGCGCTCACGCACGCGCTTGAACACCGATCGCAGGAGCGTCGCGTCCGCCACCGCCGCGCGCTCGGGCACCTCGACGACCACGTGTTCGCACGCGATCGGTGCGAGCGTTTGATCGAGCTCCGCGCTGTCCAGCGTTGCCGGCGACACGTTGACCGACATGAACACGCCCTGCGGGAGGTGGTGCGCGAGTGCTGCTGCGTTGGCGATCGCGCGAACCTCGAGCTCGGTCCCGAGCCCCGCCGCGGCGGCTTCCGCGAACCACTCGTCCGGCGCTCGGTCGGAGGGAGGGTCGAACCGCGACAGCGCCTCGAAGCCGAAGACCATGCCGCTCTCCAGCGCGAAGATCGGCTGGAGCTCGATGCGCGGTCCGGCTCCGGCGAGCACGGTGCGCACGCGTGCCGCGCGTGCGGCCACCTGGCGGTGACGACGGGCGCTGTCCTGGTCCGCTTCGACGGCGACTGTGATGTCTCTCGCGCTGGCGTAGATCGCGCCATCGAGGAGCGCTGCGGTCGACGACCAGCCCAGCCAGCGGTACGACCCGTCGACGCAGCGGAAGCGATTGCGGAAGTGCAGCGAGGGGAACCCCGTCGCGATCTTGGCCGACTCGGTGACCGTCGCCTGGCGATCGTCCGGGTGCACGAAGTCCAGGTACGGGCGCGACAGCAGCTCCTCTTGCGACCAGCCGAGCACGCGCGTCCACGCCGGGTTCAGCGCCTTGAAGCAGCCGTCGATGCCGGCGACGCAGAGCATGTCGGTCGCCTGCGCGAAGAAGTCCTCAGGCCATTCCTGCGAAGCCGTCGCCCTGCGCGCGTGCGCCCAACCAGCTGTTGCCGCGCCGGGTCGCGAAGTCATCCGAGCGCAGTGTCATGCGCGTTGCACCGCCGTAGCAGCCGGGCAAGCGATTCGTCACTCCGGCGTCATCGAACCATCCGGAAGCAAGTCTCGCTGGCCGGGCCGCTCAGCGCGTCAGACGCATGCGCACGTGGGGGATGCCGTCCTCGATCCACTCCTCGCTGCAGCGCACGAAGCCGAACCGCTCGTACCAGCCATCGAGCCGCGCCTGCGCCTTGAGCTCCACCGGCCGCGACACTCGGTCGAGCGCCGCGCGCAGCAGCACCGATGCCAGGCCGGCGCCGCGCCGGTCTGCGCGCGTCACGATGCGGCCGATCTGCGCCACGTCGCCGCGCACGATGCGCAGTGTCGCGACGACGGCGCCGTCCTCCTCGACCCAGAGGTGCTCCGTGCCGGGATCGGCGTCGCGTCCATCGATGTCCGCGTATGCGCACTGCTGTTCGACAACGAACACATCGCTGCGCAGCCTGAGAATCCCGTGCAGCTCGACGGGGCTCAGGTCCCGCAGATGGGCGCTGCGGACGTGAGCGGCCGGCGTGCGCGGATCGCCCATGACGCGCACGCTACCGCGCGGGCGTCGCAACGTGGCGAACCTCTTGGTTTGTTTGGTACCAGCGTGTACGCTGTGCCGTCCCGATGGACCCCGGTCGCTCACCCGAGCGCATTCTCATCGTCGACGACGACCCCTCGTACCTGCGCTATCTGGACCTGCGCCTCCAGCTCGAAGGGCACCAGACGTACATGGCGGCCTCCGCCGAGGATGGCCTCGGGGCCGCTGAATCATTCGAGCCCACCCTCGTCATCACCGACGTGGTGCTGCCGGGGATAAACGGCCTGGAGCTGGTCCGCCGTCTGCGCTCGGACGGACGTCACCGGCGCCTTCCCATCCTGATCCTCACCGGCGCTGATCACTCGGCCGAAGTCGGCGAGGTCGTCGGACTCGGCCTGGTCTGGTACCTCCGCAAGGGCGCCGACTGGAAGCTGATCCGGCGGACGGTGAGCAACCTCACCACCCGGGCGCGGGAGATGCTGCTCGCGTCGTAGGCCGGCAGGGGCCAGGGTCCACTAGCCGAGCCTCCAGTGCCGGTGTACGATTCGCGTCAATAGCACCGCGGGTGACGGGCGCGCGGGGCCGCTCCACATTGGGTCAGCAAGGGATTCAGGAATGAGAGAGACGATGCTGGTCAATCGGCGTCCGCACGTTCGGACCATGGTGCTCGTCGGGGTTGCGCTGGCTGCGCTCGTCGCCACGAGCCTGACCCTCTGGATACGGGGCGGCGCACCTGCCACGCACACCCCGCATCCGGCCGTGATGCTCCCGCTGCACCCGCTGGTGCCACTGCCGGCCCTCGGGATTCCCCAGCCCGGCCCCTTGACGTACGCCGGCGGCCACGTCGAGGTGACCCCGAAGACGTATCTGGTCTTCTGGGGCTGGGCGAGCACGTCGGATCCGGTCGCGGCGTTCATGCAGCGTTTCGTCGGCGCGATCGGTGGCACGCCCTGGCTGTCGACGGACGACCAGTACTACGAGTCGTCCGGCGGCAAGCTGACCTACGTCACCAACCCACCCCAACAGCTGGCGGGCGTGTGGTTCGACAACATCGACCCGATCCACAACAACCTGTCCATGCAGGACATCGCCACTGAGGCGCTGGCCGGGGTCCGGCACTTCGGCGTCACCGACTTCGCCAACTCGCACATCGTGGTGGCGCAGCCGGCGAACGCCAACGACGCCGGGTTCAACGGCAACCAGTACTGCGCCTGGCACGACGTCAGCACCGACGGCTTCACGGTGCCGGCGGGCACGCCGCAGTACGCCTTCATCAGCATGCCGTACGTGCTCAACGCCGGCCCGAACTGCGGCGAGGACTTCGTCAACCCGGCCCCGCAGGGAACCTACGACGGCGTCACCACCGTGCTCGGCCACGAGATCGCCGAGGCGGCGACCGACCCCGGCGCGGGCACCCAGGGCGACAGCGGGTGGCTCGACTTCAACGGCAACGAGAGTGCCGACAAGTGCGCGTGGGTCAACATCGGCCCCGGCGGTGCCACCAACATCACCGGCAACGACGGCAGGACCTACACCGTGCAGGGTCTGTGGGACAACGGCGCGCTGCTCGGCGTGGGTTACTGCACCAACTGACAGATACTGGTCGCGATCAGCCGCGCCGGTACGCGACGACGCACACGCCGAGCCAGCACCTGCTGCTGCGCTCGGTGTAGCCGCCGGGCACCGGGACCACGGTGTCATCCGGCTGCCTGACCGCGTACACCGTGCCGCCCGCGCCGCGGACGCTCGCGGGGACCGACGCGGTGATCGCTCCC
>JAFALX010000225.1 GCA_019234035.1 Candidatus Dormiibacterota bacterium
CCGCGCCATCAAACGCGGCGTGTTCGCCAGCGTCGCCGACCTCAAGCGGGCCATCCACGGCTTCCTCGATCGCTGGAACGATGAGTGCCGGCCGTTTGCCTGGGTGAAGACGCCAGAGCAGATCTTGCGTCGCGCGAATGGCCCTCGCTCCTCTGAGTCACTGCACTAGCACCGCAATACGGCCTTTGTGTATCACCCGGTTGGGCGAGGTCCGGCCGGCTAGAAAAGGAGCGGGATCAGCATCTTCGTCGACCGTTTGTACGCCGGATAGCTGGACGGAAACTCCCGCGCCAGGTTGCGCTCCTCGATCGTCGCGGAGTAGATGAAGTACGCCGCGACGGCGGCCGCGATGATCAGCCAGTACAGTCCGACCGCCAGCGACGTGCCGATCAGCGCAACGATCACCCCGGTGTAGATGGGGTGGCGCACGGAGCGGTACGGCCCGGTCGTCACCAGCTCCGGATCGACACGCTCGGTCATCGGCATGCCCCAGTTGCGGCCGATGTAGAGCCGCGCCCACACGGCGAAGGCGAGCCCGAGCACCCAGAGCACGAGACCCAGCGCCTGCACCGCCGGGCTCGGGATCAGAGCGCCGAACGCCTTGACGCGGATGAGCACGAAGACCAGGACGAAGATGCCGAGGCGAAGCAGGATGCTCACGGACGAATACGTTCCGAGGCGCGACCGCTTTGCCGTTGCCGCCGCGGCAAACCAGAAGACCCAGAAGGCAAGCCACCCGACGGCGATCGTGGCGCCGATGGCCTGGATCAACGGCTACCCCGGCTTCACGCCGACGATGCGATCGCGGCCCGGCATGAAATCGGGCACCACATCCACGTTCAGCCCGGCGGCTTCGGCCATCGCGACGTAGTCCGCTGTGGGCGTGAGCATCATCTCGTGGATCTCGACGAAGTAGTCGACGCCGTCGCCGGTGCGCACCAGATGGTGCATCTCGAGGGTTGTGATCCGTCCACTGCGGGTGCTGCGGGTGACGCGCACGACGGTGGTGGTCCCGTCGTCGGCTTCGCGAGGCGGTTCGCGGAAGCCGTCGGCCCATGCGTCCGGCCGGATCCATCCGTCGACGACGAGCACGCCGCCGGGGACGAGGGGAGCGGCCATCCGCGAGAATGCGCGTCGCAGCTCGGTGTCGTTGGTCAGGTATCCGATGCTGCTGAAGAGGCACGTGACGGCGCCGAACGTGCGGCCGAGGTCGAACGAGACCAGGTCGCCGCGCGTGAGCTGCGCGGCGTCGCCCAGGCGCCCGCGTGCGACGGCCAGCATGTCGGGGCTGGCATCGACGCCCGACACCTCGTACCACTCGCGCAGCGCCGCCATGTGGATTCCCGTGCCGCACGCCACGTCGAGCAGCGTGCGCGCGCCGGAGTTGCGCTCGGCGATGAGGTTGTGGACCGCATCGACGTCGGCGGCGAAGTCCTTGACGCCGGACGTGTACAGGAGGTCGTAGACGCGCGCACTCCGCGAGTAGGGAACCGTCATGGCACCCAAGCATGCGCCTCATGGCGTCCGGGTGAAGGGACGTACCGGCCCGGCCTCGGGGGATCCTGCAGGTTCTGCTGGTGATCGGTTTCATGTCGGCGTATGTTTGATTCGGTCCCGACGGCGCGGCGCACCGGCCCGCGCATGGGTCGGCGACGGCGGCAACAACACGCTGAGGCGGACGGCAGAGCAAGGAGCCACGCGATGCGCATCGAATCCGCAGTCACCGCCGTCTCGTGGATTCCGTCGGACATCGTCGCCGGGTACGCGAAGCTGCCGTTCAGCGTCCGGGCGATGCACTTCGACCCGCCCCCGCCGGATCACATCGATGACATCGCCGCGCTCTACGCCGGCGAACGCTTCCGCTTCGCGAACGTCCTGGCGGCCTGGATCGACGTGGAGGGCGGGCGTGTCGTCGACTCCGGCTACTCCGGCCGCAGCTATATCTCGCGGACGCACGTCACGCTGCCATTGGGCCTCGGCATCGTTTTTCAGCCTGCCGGCTTCCCGGAGCTGCGTGGCGCTCCCCAGGTGCGCGACGGCGAGGTTCGCTTCGTACAGACCAATGGAGGCCGGCCCGGTATGCCGGTGCCGCGGCCGGTCACCGGCAGCCCGCACGTGCAGTGGATGGCGCCGACCGTGTGGACGACGCTATCGCTGACGGTCCGCACGGACGGGTCGTCGCATGGCGAGCTCATCGGGAGCAGCACCTTCCCGCGTCACTGGATCTACGACGCGCACGGTGACCTGATGTCGAAGTCGGCAGCAACCGACTCGATCGAGTGGTTCCACAGCGCGTTCGGCCCGCACACGCCGTGGGGCGGCGAGAACTCCGAACCGCTGGTCACCGCTGCCGAGACTGCGCTCGAGCGCGAGCTGGCCAGTGCGATCATGCGCGGCGGCGCGCGGCCGACGATCGAGCGTCTCACCAAGGGGCAGACGCTGGTGGAACAGGGCACGCCGGGAGCGGAGATCTACCTGCTGCTCGATGGCGTCATGGGCGTGTTCGTCAACGGGGAGCAGCTGGCCGAGGTGGGTCCCGGCGCGGTCATGGGTGAGCGAGCACTCCTCGAGGGTGGGCATCGCACCGCCACGCTGCGGGCTCGCACGCATTGCGTGGTTGCCTCGGCGCGGGCGAACCAGATCGACACCGATGCGCTGCGGCAGCTGGCCCGCCAGCACCGCCGCGAGGGCTCGGCCGCCAACGCCTGAGGCTCCTCACGCGGTCCTTCGGCGCGCGCTAGGGATGCCGCCGCCGACTCCCAGCCTTCTCTGAGCGGGGAGCCAGCCGCGTGTGAGGAGCGGATCGGACGCTGATGCACATCGATCCCGACCACACAGGTGGCGGGACCAGCAATCAGCGCCGATCGGCGCACAGGAGAAGTCATCCATGGCTACCGACACAGGAACTCCGCCACCGTCTCCGTTCGTACCGGAACCGCCCCCGCTCGCGCCGCCGCCATCCCACTCGGGGCCGCAGCCGCGTCGAGTGGGGGGCATGAGCCGCAGTGCCGCCATCCTCACCACCACCGTCGGCCTCGCCGTGGGCGGGTTTGCAGGCGGCTACATCATCAGCCACGCGGCGACATCGGGTTCGAGCACCGGCACCGGCGCGAGCACGGCCGCGAGCACGGGGACGACGGCCACCAGTCCCAGCGTCACCGCTCCCTCGCCGCCGGCGGGGAGCAGCTCCATGCCGGCTCACGGCACGCCCGCGCATGAGAACGCGGAGACCGCAGTCACCGGCGACAACGCCACCAAGGCCCAGGCCGCGGCGGTCAAGTACGTGGGCAGCGGCACCGCGGGCGCCGTCACCACCGACTACACCAAGACCGGGTACGAGGTCACCGTGACCAAGTCAGACGGCTCGACCGTCGAGGTTCACCTCGACAGCTCCTTCAACGTGCTGCAGATGCCGGGTCCGGGCGGTCCCGGCGGTCCGCCTCCCTCCGGCAATGGGACGGCACCGGCCAACTGACACTCGTTACCGGCCGGCGACTTCGCGGGGTGGAGCGGTGCATGACGCCGCTCCATCCTTCGGCTTGCCGCGCCTTGTCAAGCAGTCGCGTGCGAGCCGATCAGCGTGAGCTCGTCGTCGACACCCAGCGTTCGCGCGGTGGGTGAGGAAGGCACCGCCTCCTTCGCTGGGTTGGTGCGCAAGGCATAGTCGGCGAGCGGATTGGTGACGCCGAACCAGTACTGCTCGTTCTTGTAGTGATGCAGGATGTGGTTGCGCCAGATCGCACGGAAGATCGCCGAGCGCGGCACGTGCTGCGAGTGGATGAGAAAGTGCGTCCACTCGTAGGCGAAAAGGAACGACGTCATCGTCGCGTAGGCGGTGAGCTTCAACTCCACGGGCGGAAACGCGAAATACGCGATGGCGCCGAGCGCGATCAGGAACCCGAACAGCACCGGTAGCGGCACGAAGACGAGAGGCACGTTGCGCGGGTCGCGGTGATGCATGCGATGGCGGCGTGCGTACAGCGGATCGAGCTTGCGCCCGAACAGCGTTGCGGGCTTTGCGTGCAGCCCATACACGTGGATGAGCCACTCGAGAAACGGCTCGACGATGAGGATTGCACCCGCCACGGCGATGTCGCCGTAGCTCCAGCGACCCACGACGATTCGCGCGATGAGCGTCACCGTCGCGACGACCGCCATGATGCGCGGGCTGCCGTAGCCCGCAAAGACGCGCGCCGCGCTCATCAGGGTCGACGTCCGCGGTGCGGCGTCGTCCGCCATCGCCACGGTCGTTGTCACGATCGCCAGTCTAGTGCGCTGTCGGCGTCCGCCGGCCCCTCAGACGACGCCGCCCGGCTCGGCCACGACGCGGTTGGCGATGCGTCCGAGCCCATCGATCTCGATCTCGCACAGCTGTCCCGGCTCCAGCCACGGTGGGGGAGTGCGCCCCATCGCAACCCCGGGCGGCGTCCCGGTGAGGATGACGTCGCCCGGCTCGAGCGTGAACGCGTTGGAGGCATAGCTGATCAGCGTGGCGACGTCGAAGATCATGTTCGCCGTCGAGTCCTCCTGACGCAGCTCGCCGTCGACCCAGGTGCGAATGCGCAGCGCCTGGGGATCCGCCACCTCGTCACGCGTGACGAGCGCCGGACCGAGCGGGCAGAACGTGTCGAAGCTCTTGCCGCGCAACCACTGATCGCCGCTGTGCAGCTGCGCGGTGCGCGCCGACACGTCGTTGGCGCAGCAGTAGCCGGCAACGTAGTCGAGCGCGCCGTCACGCGGAATGTGGCGGCCGGCGCGACCGAGGATCACGCAGAGCTCGCCCTCGTAGTCGAGGTCGGTGACGCCGGCCGGGCGCACGATGTCGTCGCGCGGCCCGACGATTGCGCTCGCGAACTTGGCGAACAGGATCGGTTGCGTCGGGATCTCGTTGCCGAGCTCGCGTGCGTGCGCCGCGTAGTTGCGGCCGACGCCGATTATCTTGCTCGGGCGCACCACGGGCGGACCGAGCTCGTCCAGCCCGTGCTCCCGAAGCGCGCCGCGCGCATCGCGCAGCTGCTCGGCCATCTCCGGCAGGCCCGATGCGATCGCCAGGTCGAAGAGAATCGCGGGGCCGCCGCCGAACAGTGCCTCATCCGCGGACACGCTGTCGAGCCCGAGGCGGAGCTCGTACACCTTGCCGTCGATGATCGTCGCCGGCACCAGCGCGTCGCCGCGGCGGAGGTTGGCGAATTGCATCTGCTATACCGCCGCCCCCTACAACCCCGCGGCCTCGAGCACTGCCTCGTGCAGCAGGCCGTTCGAGGAGATGCCGGTACCGCCGAGCTTGGGGTCGTCGCCGCTGCGGTCGGTGAAGCGGCCGCCCGCCTCCTCGACGATGAGGGCCAGCGCAGCGAAGTCCCATACGGCGGCACGCGACGTCCAGCCCATGTCGGCGGTGCCGCGCGCGACGGCCAGGTGCGTCATCGAGTTGCCCAGGCCGCGAGCGTCCCAGCAGCGCTCGGCGAGGTCGGTGATCTGCGGCCCCAGGCCGACGCGCATGAAGCCGTTGAGACTCGAGTGCGTGAGCAGCGCCTCGTCGACGCTCGAGATCTCCGACACATGGATCTGGCGGCCGTTCATGAAGGAGCCCTCTCCGCGCACTGCGTGGAAGCGCAGGCGGAGCGCCGGCGCCGACGCGACGGCCACAAGGGTGTTGCCCGCGTACTGCAGCGCGATCAGCGTGGCCCAGGTCTCGTTACCGCGGACAAAGCTGCGGGTGCCGTCGATGGGGTCGACGACCCAGCGCCACTGCCCGTCACCCTCGAGCAGGCCGTGCTCCTCTCCGATCACCGCATGGCCGGGACGGTCGCGCTGCACACGCTCGCGGAGCTCGCTCTCGATGGCCAGATCGGCCTCGGTGACCGGACTCAGGTCGGGCTTGCGATCGATGCGGAGGTCGTGCGCGCGCCACCGGTCCATCGAGATGCGGTCTGCTGCGTCGGCGAGCTCCATCGCGAGGGCGAGGTCGTCCACTCGGCGCCATCGTATCGGCAGCCCGCCCGCCGGCGCTCCGCGGCCGCGCCGCTGGCGGGTACGGGTTGTACCCTCGGAGCCATGCCCCATCGCAAGCTCGACGTGCTCGATCCGACCGGTTTCGTCATCCTCCGCGACTACGAGGGTCCGCCCATCCCGCCCGAGGAGTGGCAGCGGCTCGAGTACGTCGACTGGAAGTCGGGCGGCGACACCAACTTCGCTCCGCTGGCGTCCGCGCTCGGGCAGATGGAGTGCCGCGGGTTCTGGGACCACGGCAAGCCGGACAAGGACGGGATCTGGACCGAGAACCGGAAGATCGCGCCGACTCTCTGCAGCTACGTGGAGGCGGTGGGCGCGGTGTTCGGCCGAGTCCGAGTCATCAAGCTGAATCCCTCGAGCAATGAGGACGCGCAGCGCCAGCTGCACCTTGATGACAACAACCGCCTGAACCCGGATGGCGACGGGTGGGTGGTGCGCGCGTGGCTGGAGCTCAACGCGCCCTCCGGGTCGGAGTTCATCCTGCGCGAGGACCGCGAGGATCCATCGACCGAGACGCGCATCGCGCTGCATCCGGGGCGGCAGCTGGTCATCGACACCGAGCGCCTGTACCACGTCGTGCACAACCCCGGTCCCGAGCCGAGGTATGCGCTCATCTCATCCTTCGAGTCGGGCGACGCCCTGCAGCGCTGGATCGACGCCGAGCGGGTCACCGAGCCCGCAGTGGCGGGTTAGTCCAAGGGGTCGGACGCCGAATCGGGCGCTATACTCGGCGTCCGCTGTGCGGGAGTAGCTCAGTGGTAGAGCACTACCTTGCCAAGGTAGGGGTCGCGAGTTCAAGCCTCGTCTCCCGCTCCAGCCGGCTCTGAGGGCGAATGTCGAGTTTGTTCATGCCCTCCCGAGCCGTCGACGAAGTAGCTGGTGCCCTGCACTCAAGCATCTAAAGTAGTTCTCGCACTGCACCTGGCAGTCACATCCCACACGAACTGTATGGGAAAATCGCTGAGGAGTGAGCGACTGGTTGCGCCCTCTGGAAGGACCTCGGCGGCCGGGCGGTACGTCAAAAGAGCGGAAGCGCGCCCCGATGTCGTTTGAGCTCGCCGTTGAGCGATTCATCGACGAGTACGTGTCGCGGAAGACGGGGCGACCGTTCTCCGCGACGAGCAAGCGCAACGTGCGCGACAACCTGCTCGGCGGACCGATGAAGGAGTACCGCGCGACCCGCGACATCGTCTCCATCGAGCAGTGGAGCGGTGATGCAGCCGCCGAATATCTGCGCTGGCTGCAGCACGACCTGCGTCGCGACTCGGCGACCGTCAGGAAGCAGCGCTCGCAACTGCGGTCGTTCGGCCTGTTCTGCCAAGAGCGGTATCACGTCGCCGGCGCGGGCGGCGGAGCGCTGGCGACACTTCAGGTGCCGACGGATACCGACTTCGCCAGAATCGACGAACCACCGCTGACGTTCGGTGAAGCGGAGCGACTGCTTGAAGCTGCGTTCACGCCGCGTGATCGGCTCGCCGTGGCGCTGCTGCTGTACACCGGAATGCGGCCCAGCGAACTGACCGGGCTCGAGGTCTCTCACCTTCGGCTTGACCGGACGATCCCGGTGGTCGAGGTCAAGTGGAGCGCCGAGAAACGATCGGCGCCGGCGAGCCCAGGCGGTTTTCGAGAGGTTCCTCTCACGATCGGGCAGAGCGCGCTGCCCCAGCTGATCCGGTCGCACCTGGAGGACCCGACGCGGCCGCCCACCGCAACGGCGCTCTTTCTCTCCAACCACCGCGACGCGTCCGGACGCTTTGCGCCGCTCACCGTCAACGGAGTTCGTCAGATGCTCGAGGCACTGGGCGAGTCGACCGGCATCAAGAGCAACGCCTACCGTTTTCGCCACACCTTCTGCACGTGGTGCGCCGACGCGGGGATGCAGATGCTGCACATGCAACAACTCCTGGGCCACGCAAGCAGTCAGATGGTCGCGCGCTACTACGAAGGCAGATCGAGCCAGACCGCAGTCGAAGCCGCGTCACGTCTGCGGTTCAACCCGAGATGAAGCAAGGGCCCTGACGCCGTTCTAGCTCATGCCGAAGAAGCGCTCGATCACGTCTGCGGCATTCGGTGTGGCGGCATCGCCCGCCGGCCACAGGTGTTGAGATCCGTCAGCGTACGTCGCGAAGGCGAGCCGCGTCCCCTGCGCACACGAGACCCAGGTCTGATACGTGAGCGAGCCGGTGACCGTCGTCGTGCTCGGGGGGTCGCACCCGTTGCTCTGCTGCAGCAGTCCAACCTGCTCGGTGACGGGGGGCCAGACGTCGCCGGAGTCGCCAGGCTGGTAGGGAACCTCCCAATCGTCGGTGGC
The DNA here is from genome assembly GCA_019234035.1 of Candidatus Dormiibacterota bacterium. GTDB lineage: Bacteria > Chloroflexota > Dormibacteria > Aeolococcales > Aeolococcaceae > JAFALX01. The sequence goes on from JAFALX010000225.1 coordinate 8,324, forward strand.
CGCGATCTGCAGGATGTTGATCGGCGCCTGTGCCGCGCACGGCGTGAGTGGCACTGCCTTGACGATCGCGTACGCATCGAAGAGCGACGGGTTGCCGCAGGCAAGCGTGTAGGCCAGCCGGCCGCCGTTGCTGTAGCCGACCAGATAGATGGGCACGTTGTGCCCGGGGTCCACGGTCGCCACGAGGGCGGTGATGAACGTGGGGTCATCGACGCCGGTGTAGGCGGCATCGCCGCAGCACCCCCCGGCATTCCACGATTCGTTGTAGCCCACCGGGTAGATGAGCTCCGCCGCTCCCGCCTGGACGAGCGGGACGAGGCCATCTCGCGAGAGCTCCAGCTGCACCGACGCCTGAATGCCGCCGAGCACCACCACGATCGGGAGCGATTCGGCGGTTGTCGAGCTCGGGCTGACGACCAGGTACTGCCGCGTTGCTCCGTTGACGTCGATCGACTGCGTGGTCTGTGACACCGTGATGCCGGGCGTCGGCGTCGGAGCGGGGGTTGCCGTGGGACTGGACGTCGCGGACGGTGCCGGCGTCGGCGTTGCAGCCGCCGTCGAGTGGCGTGCCGTCGTCGCGGGCGCGGCGGTGTTCGTGGTGTGCGCTGCTCCTCGTTTGGTGGTCACCGCCATCACCGCGACGATGACGGCGAGGGTCAGGACGACAACGCCGGCCAGCCGGACAGACGACCTCACAGCACGCGACCTACGGAGTGCCGAAACCTAGTACTGCAGCCGCGGGTCGTCGTAGTTCTTGAACTCGAGCACGTTGTTCGATGGGTCCGCGAGAAAGATCGTGCGGTGGCGCTCTGCCGTGCCCTCAAAACGAACGCTCTCCTCGTGGAGCACACGCAGGCCGCGGAACTCGACAAGTCGAACGAGCCGGTCGAAGTCGGCGGGATCGGCGAAGCTCACGCCGAAGTGGCGCGGGTAGAGGGCAGCCTCCTGCGTCAGGTCCGGCGACAGGTGGCACACCAGCTGATCGCCGAAGAAGTCGAACGTCACGCGGTCGTCGTATCGCCGTGCCAGCTTGACGCCGAGGCCGTCGACGTAGAAGCTGACGGCTTCGTCCAGATCGCGCACCGGCACCGCGATGTGGCAGGCATCCGCAACGGGTCGCAAGGTCGTGTCCTCCAGGTGGGCTCGTCAGGCGGCGCTCGCCGCGATGCGTGGCGTGGGCGCAGGGATCGGATCCGCGCTCGCGTGCGCTGACTGCGGGGTGAAGTCGAGCAGCGTGTCGGCGCGCAGCCCCAGACGAAGCGTCTCGAGCCCGATGAGATCGGATGCGGCGATGTTGCCGAGGTTGACGTCAGGACCGATGGATCGAATCAGCTCGACCTGCAGCTCCTTGGTCGGCGCCTCGAACAGGATCCGGTCGCTGCCGACGCAGGTGAGCAATGCACGGAGCGCGTCGCGCCGCATGTGACCGTCCTTCGTCGCGATGCCGGAGCGTCCGCTCTCGCGCGTTTCGGTGGTGACGAGGCTGGCGCCGGTGGCGAGATCGTCGTACACCGCGGCGACCCACTCGCCGGGGGCCATCTGCGCAGAGCGCTCAGGGCTCTTGAAGCCCACCTCCGAGATCACGGTGAACTCGTGCGACAGTCGCTCGATCCAGCGACCCTTCTCCGCCTGGTCCATCGGGATCGTGCCGTTCGAAACCTCGACGTGACGCGCGCCATGGCGCCGTGCGAGGTGCACGAACTCGTCCACGCATCCCTCGAGCAGGTATCGCTCGAGCAGCGTGCCCCCGAAGTAGAAATCGACCGCGTGCTCACGCAGCACGGCAGTCTTGGCATCGATGAGCGGCGTCACGAGTGCTGTGCCCCAGCCGAGCTTCACCAGGTCGATGAGCGGATGGAAGCTCGCGATGACGTCGGCGAACGCAGCGGACGGCAACCCGGGGTCGATCATCATCGTGATCCCGCGCTGCCGCGGCTTCGCCGGGCGTTCGAACAGTGTGAGGCTCATGCGGCAACCTCCGTCGGTTGTGGAGTCGGGATCGAGGTGGGACGCGCGCGGTCCGCGCGACGCGTGCGTGTGGCACGCGGTCGTCCGGTGAGCGCGAGGCTCAGCGGGGTAGACCGAACAAGGCCGGTCGCCACTACGGCGAGCGTGTAGGTGACGGGGGCGACAACAAGCAGCAGCAGCGCCAGCTGCGCCACGGCCGGGATGCCCTCCACCGCGCTTGTCAGGCCCACGGCCGTCGCGGCGGAGAGCACACCGGTGAGGAGGAGAGGATGGACGAGGTACACGCCGAAGGAGCGGACCGACAGTGCGAGCACGGCGCGCCGTCGCGGCATGGCGCGGTCGGTCCAGAGCACCCCGATTGCGAGCAGCGCCCACGCCACCGCGGCGCTTTCGAGGACGAGCACCGGCTGGAACACGGCGCTCGCGTCGTTGGGTGACATGCCGGCGGCGGTCAATTGCACGGCGTAGGTCGCGAGGCTCACCGCCACCGCCGCGGCGGCGCCGCCGAGGATGGCGTGCGCGTGACGTCGCGTGAACGCGAGGAACGCGTCCGCGTGCCAGGCCGCGACCGCGCCGGCCGCGATGTAGAAGACATAGCTGAGCAGCGCAGCATCAGGACCGCGCAGCCATGCCGTGAGGAATCCGAGATTCCACTGCAGCTGCACGGCGATCGAGAACACCACCTGGTACGCGGCGCACGCCGCGAGCAGCGGCAGGTGGTGCTGCCGCGTCGCCACGATCAGGCCACGCAGCAGCGGGAACACGAGATAGAGCTGCATCGAGACGACCAGGAAGTACAGCTGGTATCCGGCCTTGCCAAGCACAAGGTCCGACGCGAGCGTGCCGAGCGTCGACCACGACGCCGTCACCGTGTGCGTCTGCAGCCCGCTGACGACGAAGTAGATGACGCTCCACACGACGTACGGCACGCCGACGAGCAGCCAGCGCTTGCGCCAGAACGCAGGCCAGTGCACCTGCATGCGGGCGTAGCCGTACATGAGCACGAACGCGGTGAGCATGAAGAAGGCCTCGCGGCTGGTATGGAAGATCATGACCGCGCCGCCGGTGAGCGCCGTGAGATTGATCACGGCCGCGGTGTGCGCGCCGACCACGAGCGCGACCGCTTGCACGCGCACGAGGTCGAGCTCGAACAGGTGGCGGCGCTCGCGCACGGCGGCTGCGCTCACGCCGCCGCCTCCTCGAGCATGCGGATATTGCGGAGCACCTTCCCCGTCGGACCGGTGGGCAGCGCACGCACGCGCCGGATCCGCACAGGACGCTTGTGCGCGGGCAGCTCCGCCGCGCATGCCCGCGCGAAATCGCCCTCGTGCGCCGGATCCTCGTTGTGCCGTGTCACCACATATGCGACCGGCACCTCGCCGAGGCGATCATCCGGTGTGCCGACGACGATGGCGCCGGCGACGTTCGGGTTCGCGATGAGGACACGCTCGATCTCGATGGGATAGAGCTTCTCGCCGCCGCGATTGATGACGTCGTCGGCGCGGCCGAGGAGGTGCAGGAAGCCGTCGTCGTCGAACCAGCCGACGTCGCGCGTGGACAGCCAGCCGTGCGCGTCACGCGCCGGGCGCGTGCGTTCGCGCGCCGCGTCGCCGGCGACCAGATATGAGGAGATCACACCCTCGCCGCGCACGTGGACGATGCCCGCCGTGCCCGCGTCGAGCGTGCGTCCGGACGCGTCCAGCACCGCGACCTCGACGCCGACCGGCAGCCCGACCGATCCGGGGCGCCGCATGAGCTCGTCGAGCGGGTTCGCCGTCAGCTGGCTCGCACCCTCGGTCATCCCGTAGGTCTGCAGCACACCGATGCCGGCGTGGCGCTCGAACCGGGATTCAACGTCGGCGCGCAGCGGGGCCGCGGCGCTGCGGGCAAAGCGCACGCGACGCGCCAGCGTCTCGGGCGGCGGCGCGAGCTCGGCCAGCGTGGCGAGCATCGCGGGCACCGTGTTGAGCCACGTCGGCCGCCACTCCGCCACGCGCGCCCAGTAGTCGCTCGCGTGAAAGCGGTTGTCGACGACGAGCGTGCTCCCGCTGACCAGCGTGGACAGCAGCCCGACCACCTGCGCGTTGACGTGGAACAGCGGCAGCGGCGTGTAGCCGCGATCGCCGAGACGGATGTGGTGATGTCGCGCGATGCGAGCCGCCGCCGCAAGCAGCTGTGCCTCCTCGAGCGGCACGACCTTCGGCATGCCGCTGGTCCCCGAGCTCTCCAACAGTGCCGCGGGGCGCAGCGCTGCGCCGTCGCTCGGCCACCTGTCGGCGGCCGCACCGCGCATTCCGCGGATGTCGCCGACGCCGGCGTGCCAGAGCGGCTGCGGCGTGACGCTGTCCATGAGATCGCCGCGGTCGGTGGCCACCACGTCGACGCGGAGCCGCGCCGCCGCAGCCAGCACCTCCGCAGCGGGGACCCGCGGATCGAGCGGCACGGTGGTCAGCCCGGCGGCCAGGCATGCGATGTACGAACCGGCGAACGCCAGCGGATCGGCGATCACGAGACCGATGCGGCTTCGAGCGGGCATCCGGAAATCGACGGCAAGCGAGCGCCAGCGCTCCGTGAGTGACCGAAGCGAGGTCCAGCTCAGCGCCTCCCCGGTCGACGCATCGACATATGCGGCGTGGTCGGTCAGCAGACGGGCGCGTGCCTCGAGGAGCTGAGCAGTCTGGCCGGGGCGGTCATATGAGTGCATGGTGAGAAGGGTCTGGTCGGAACCCTTTCACCACGCTGACGAAATGCCGAGAGATTGCTGAGAAGTTCCGGAAATTTTCCGGAGACACCACGGTTGCACCGGCGTGACGCCGTCGCTACCCGTTTGTGTATCTCGGGGTCGTCGGTGTTGTGAGCAGTGGTGTCAGAAACGTCCAGATCGCGTCGGTGGCGCCGGACGGCCAGCCGTGCCCGCCGCCGATGTCGGTGGCCAGCTCCAGCGGGCCGTCGATGCACGACCACACGGTCCCGTGCAGCGGCGCGAGCACCGCGTCGCGTGGGGTGGACCCGCACCTCGCGTCCTGCCGCCAGCCCGCGAACTCGGTCAGGACCGGCGTCGAGGGAATCTCGGCAGAGGCGACGGCCGGCGCCTTGGCGTACGGGACGAGCGGGTCTTCGGTGCCGGCGACCTGGATCAGCGGCAGATGCGGGCCCGAGGCGCACGGGCTCATGGCTGCGGCGGCCACGACCGCGATCGCACGCACCGGGTGGTCGCTGCGCTGCAGCTCGCCGCTGCACGCCAGCCGCAGCGCCATCTTGCCGCCGTTGCTGAATCCGATGACGGCCACGGAGTCTGGCAGCACCTCGGGCATCCCCTGCAGGCGGTCGAGGAGCGAGGAGAGGAAGCCGGCGTCATCGACGTGCGACGCGTACGCCGCGCCGCAGCACGTCCCCGCGTTCCACGACTCCTCGAAGCCCTCGGGATACGCGGCGATCAGCCGGCCGGCCGCCACCTGGGGGAGCAGCCCGGTGCGCTGCGACTCGTCGAGCGCGGTGGCGCCGCGGCCGTGGAGCACGAGTGCGAGCGGAAGCCGCGGGCGGAGCGGCCGCGCGGGGGCGGCCAGCCACCAGGCCCGCTGCAGGCC
>JAFALX010000411.1 GCA_019234035.1 Candidatus Dormiibacterota bacterium
CCTCGATTGCCACGCCGCCCGAGCCTAACAGCGTCACCATGTGGCGCCGTGGAGGACGCGCTCTTCGTCCGCGACGGCGACACGTATGTCCCCAGCCCCCATACGACCGGCCCGTGGGACCGGCGGGCGCAGCATGCGGGAGCCCCGGCCGCGCTCCTGGGCGGCGCCGTGGAGCGGCTGGAAGCCGACGCGCCGATGCAGGTGGCGCGCTTCACGCTGGAGCTGCTGCGCCCCGTGCCGGTGGCGCCCCTGCAGGTGTCGGCGCAGGTGGAGCGCCCCGGCCGCCGCGTCCAGCTCTGCACGGCGTCCGCCTTCGCCGCCGGCGAGGAGGTGTGCCGCGCCTCGGTGTGGCGGATTCGCGTCACCGACCTGCCGCTTTCGGTCGCCCAGGTGACGGCAGCGCAGATCGGCATGCCGGCGACCTCCGAGCGGTTCGTCGCGGGCGGCGAGCCGGCGCTGCACCGCACCGGCATGGAGATCCGCTTCAGCCGCGGCGCCTTCGAGGAACGCGGCGACGCGACGGCGTGGTTCCGCCTGCGGTATCCCGTCGTCGCAGGCGAGCAACCCTCGCCGCTGCAGCGCGTGCTCGCCGCCGCGGACTTCGGCAACGGCATCAGTGCGCCGTTTGAGTACCTCACCGTCCTCTACATCAACACGGAGCTCACGGTGCATCTGCACCGCTACCCGGCGGGCGAGTGGGTGTGCCTCGAATCGCACACCGCGTTCCAGCCCAGCGGCATCGGCATCGCCCAGAGCTCGCTCTACGACCTGCGCGGGCCACTGGGCCGGAGCGAGCAGGCGCTGCTCATCGACCGAAGAGCGGACCCGCCACCCAGCTCTTAACGACGGCATGCCGACGATCGCGGGAAGATGCGCGGATGACCCCCGAGGCGGGTGCGGCGGTCGCGGCACCTGACGCCGCAGCGCAGCTCGCGGGCGCCGAGCTCGACGCGTTCGTCGACTACTGGCGCGCGGCGAACTACCTCACGGTCGCGCAGATCTACCTGCAGGCGAATCCGCTGCTGCGCGAGCCACTGCGCGCGGAGCACATCAAGCCGCGGCTGCTCGGGCACTGGGGCACCTCGCCCGGGCTCAACCTCATCTACGCGCAGCTCAACCGCCTGATCCGGCGGCACGACGCCGACGTCATCTACATCACCGGCCCAGGCCACGGCGGTCCCGCGATCCTCGCAAACGTGTACCTGGAGGGGACGTACTCGGAGATCTATCCGCAGGTCACCGAGGACGACGCCGGTCTGCTGCGTCTGGTGCGCCAGTTCTCCACGCCGGGCGGCGTCCCGAGCCACGTCAGCGTGCCGACGCCGGGGTCGATCCACGAGGGCGGCGAGCTCGGCTACGCGCTGGTGCACGCGTTCGGCGCCGCGTTCGACAACCCGGACCTGATCGTCGCGTGCGTGATCGGCGACGGCGAGGCCGAGACGGGACCGCTCGAGGGCTCGTGGAAGGGCGTGCGCTTCCTCAACCCGATCCGTGACGGGGCGGTGCTGCCGATCCTGCACCTCAACGAGTACAAGATCTCGGGCCCGACGGTGCTCGGCCGCGCCCCGATGGCCGACGTGCTGCAGCTGCTGCATGCGCAGGGATACCAGCCGGTGGTGGTCGGCGGCACGGACCCCGCGACCGTGCATCAGCAGCTCGCCGCGGAGCTCGAGCGCGCCTACGCGCGGATTCGCGACATCCAGCAGCACTCCCGCGAACGCGGTGTGCCGCATCTGGAGCGCTGGCCGGCGATCGTGCTGCACACGCCGAAGGGATGGACGTGTCCCAAGGAGCTCGACGGCGTGCACCTCGAGGGAACCTGGCGCGCGCACCAGGTGCCCATCCCCGACCCGGCGAGCAATCCCGCGCACCTGCAGGTGCTGGAGCAGTGGATGCGTTCGTACGCGCCCGACCGCCTGTTCGACGCCACGGGCCGCGTCGAGTCTCGGCTCGCCGAGCTCGCGCCGCGCGGCGAGCGGCGCATGGGCGCCAACCCGCACGCCAACGGCGGCCGCTTGTGGGTGCCGCTGGACCTGCCCGACCATGCCGACTACGCCGTCGCGGTGCCGCGCCACGGCGCGGAGCACATGGAGTCGACGGCACAGCTCGGCAGGTTTCTTCGTGACATCTTCGTCCGCAACAAGCAGCGCAGCAGCTTCCGGCTCTTCTGTCCCGACGAGACCAACTCCAACCGTCTGGGCGCGGTGTTCGAGGTGGAGAATCGCTGCCTGATGGAGCCGACGGGCCCCGACGACGTCAACGTCACTCCCGACGGGCGCGTGATGGAGGTGCTGTCCGAGCACAACTGCCAGGGCTGGCTCGAGGGATACGTGCTCACCGGACGGCACGGGCTGTTCGCGACCTACGAGGCGTTCGCGATGGTGTCGGCCTCCATGTCGGTGCAGCACACCAAGTGGCTCGAGGCCGCGCGCAGCCTGCGCTGGCGCGAGCCGGTGCCGTCGTTGAACTTCCTGCTCACGTCGACGGCGTGGCGCAACGACCACAACGGCTTCAGCCATCAGGGGCCCGGGCTGATCGACACCATGATCTCGATGAGCGGCTCGGTGGTGCGCGTGTACCTGCCGCCGGACGCGAACTGCCTGCTGTCGGTGGCGGACCACTGCTTCCGCAGCAGGGACTACGTGAACCTGATGGTGATCGACAAGCAGCCGGAGCTGCAGTACCTCGACATCGACGCGGCACGCGAGCACTGCGCCCGCGGCGCGTCCATCTGGCAGTGGGCGTCGAACACCGGCTCCGACGCGCCCGACGTCGTCATGGCCTGTGCCGGTGACGTG
>JAFALX010000215.1 GCA_019234035.1 Candidatus Dormiibacterota bacterium
CGGCATGGCCAAGGGCGCCGGGATGATCCACCCCAACATGGCCACGCTGCTCGCCGTGGTGACCACTGACGCGAACGTGCCGCCCGCCGTGCTGCAGCCGCTCCTGCAGCGGGTTGCGGCCGCGACGGTCGACCGCGTCACCGTCGACGGCGACACCTCGACCAACGACACGCTGCTGGTCCTCGCCAACGGTGCCGCGGGTGGCGCACCGCTCAGCGACGGCCCCGCGCTGGATGCATTCGAGAGCGCGCTGCTCGACGTGTGCGACAGCCTCGCCGAACAGGTGGTCGCCGATGCGGAGGGCTCGGAGCGGTACTTCCGAGTCGGCGTCGCCGGCGCCGTGGACAGCGCGCAGGCGCGCCGTGCGGCGCTGGTCGTGGCCGAGAGCCCGCTGGTGAAGTCCGCCGTGCACGGAGGCGATCCCAACTGGGGTCGCGTCGTCGCCGCGCTGGGTCGCAGCGGTGCCTCGTTCACACTCGACCGCTGCAGGGTCGACATCGGCGGCTTCACAGTGTTCGAACGCGGCGCACCGGCGGACGTCGACCTCGACGACATCGCCGCAACGCTGCGCGCACGCCGCGTTGACATCGATGTTGACCTTGGAGCAGGCGACGGCGTGGGGCACGCTTGGGGATGCGAGCTGACACCGGAGTACGTCCACATCAACGCTGACTACACGACATGAGCCTCGTCCACGATCACGACGCACGTGCGGCGGCGGCCACACGGGACACGCGCCGCTGCGCTCCGGGCTACGCGCCTCGACCTCGCGCGGCTGCGCCATTCTCGCGCTCGGTTTCGGCGCTTCGCAGTCGCTTGGCGCCGCGTGTCCCGCGCGCCCGCCGTGTGGTGCGGTCATGACGCAGACGCAGCTCACGCCGGATGTGAGCGAACGTGTGGAGCGCGCGAAGGTGCTCATCGAAGCACTTCCGTACATTCGCAAGTTCAGCGGACACATCATGGTGATCAAGCTCGGCGGGTCGGTCGATGCCGCGGACACCGACATCGATGATGTGTTGCGCGACGTCGTGCTGCTGCGCTTCGTCGGCATGCGTCCGGTGTTGGTGCATGGTGGTGGCGCCGAGATCAGCGCGTGGCAGGCGCGCATCGGGCTGGAGCCGAAGTTCGTCAACGGGTTGCGCGTCACCGATGCACCGACGATGGAGATCGTGAAGATGGTGCTGACGGGCAAGGTGAATCCGGACATCGTGACGCGCATCAACCGGCTCGGCGGCAGTGCCATCGGCATCAGCGGTGAGGATGGACCGACTCTGCTCGTGCGGCCGCGGCCGCCGGAGGGCGGCGCCGACCTCGGCTTCGTCGGTGACGTCGAGACCGTCAACGCGGAGCCGCTGCAGGCGATCCTCGACCAGGGACGCATCCCGGTGGTGGCATCGATCGGTATGGGCTACGACGGCCAGACGTACAACGTCAACGCCGACTCCGTCGCCGCCGAGCTCGCCGTGGCGCTGCACGCAACCAAGCTGATCGTGCTCACCGATGTCGAGGGCGTACGCGGCCGTGATGGCGCGCTGCTGAGCGAGCTCGACCCGCAGTCGGCGCAGCGGCTCGTCGCCGAGGGCGTGATCGCGGGCGGCATGATCCCCAAGGTGCGCGCCGCGGTGCGCGCGGTGGAATCCGGTGCCGCCGCGCATGTCATCGATGGCCGGGTGCCGCACTCGCTCCTGCTCGAGCTGCTCACCGAGCGCGGCGTCGGCACGATGTTCGCGGCGGAGACGCCATGACGGCCGGCGCGGGTGTGGCCGGGTACGCGGAGCGCGAGGCGCGGTTGCTCATGCACACGTACACGCGGCAGCCGGTGGCGCTGGTCAGCGGCAACGGCGCCCGAGTTGTGGACAGTGATGGCCGCGAGTACGTCGACCTGGTTGCGGGGATCGCCGTCAACGTGCTCGGGCACGCCCACCCTGCGGTGACGGAGGCGCTGGCGGAGCAGGCCAAGCGCCTGGTCCACGCGAGCAACCTCTACTACACGGAGCCGCAGCTCGCGCTGGCGGAGAAGCTCGTCTACTCCGCGTTTCCGTCGCGCGTGTTCTTCTGCAACAGCGGTGCCGAGGCGGTGGAGGGTGCGATCAAGCTGGCGCGCAAGTGGGGCAAGGTGCACCGCAACGGCGCCGGCACCATCGTGTGCGCCAAGGGCGCCTTCCACGGACGCACGCTCGGTGCCCTCGCAGCCACCGCGAACGCGCGGTATCAGGAGCCCTTCCAGCCGCTGCCGCGCGGCTTTGTGCACGTGGCGTACAACGACCCGGCCGCCATCGCCGCTGCCATCGACTCGTCGACATGCGCGGTGATGCTGGAGCCCATCGAGGGTGAGAGCGGCGTGCATCCGCTCGATCCTGGTGTGCTTGCCGAGATCCGCCGCATCTGCGACGACCGCGACGTGCTGCTGATGCTCGACGAGGTGCAGACCGGCATGGGGCGGACAGGCGACTGGTGGGCGCATCAGCGTGACGGCATCACACCGGACGTGATGACGATTGCCAAGGGCCTCGGCGGCGGCGTCCCCATCGGCGCGGTCATGGCCGTGCCGCGGGCCGACGTGCTCGTGCCCGGCGATCACGGGTCGACGTTCGGTGGCAATCCGCTGGCGTGCGCCGCCGGCGACGCGGTGATGCGGACGATCGCGCACGGGGGCCTGCTCGAGAATGCGGCGACCATCGGGGACTACCTCAGCGAGTCGCTGATGTCGCTGGCGGCGGCCGCGCCGATCGAGCGCATCCGGGGGCGCGGCCTCATGCTCGGCGTGGCCCTGTCCGCCGATGTCGCGCCGCAGGTCTCGGCCGCAGCACTCGAACACGGCGTCATCGTCAACGCGATCGGCAAGCGCACCCTGCGGCTCGTGCCGCCGCTGGTGCTCACGCGTGACGACGTCGATCTCGCCGTTCGCGGACTCGAGGCGGCGTTCGCCGACGTGCAGGCGACCGGCTGATGGCGACCGCAGCGCGGTCTTCGAACGGGCCCACCAAGGGCGAGCGGCAGCGCACCATCCTGGAGCTGGTGCGCGGACGCGTGGTGCGCACGCAGGACGAGCTCGTCGACGCGCTGCGCGAACGCAGCCTCGACGTCACCCAGGCCACCGTCAGCCGGGACATCCGCGAGCTCGGGCTCGTGCGCGTGCACGATTCCGAGGGCGCGCGCTACATGTCGCCCGTCGCCGAGCTCGATGCCGAGTCGGCGCTCGAGCGGTTGCGCAACGCGCTGCACGAGCACCTGCGCTCGATGGAGTTCATCGACCTCCTCGGCGTGATGCACACCCTGCCCGGCTGCGCGATGGTCGTGGCCGCGGCGATCGACGGCGCGCGCTTCGAGGAGATCGCCGGCACGATCGCCGGCGACGACACGATCCTCATGGTCACGCGCTCGCGTCCCGCCGCGCAGCGGCTCAGCATGCGTCTGCGCGCGATGGCGAGTCGCGAGGAGTGACCGAGCGCTGCGTCCTCGCATACAGCGGTGGCCTCGATACGTCGGTCGCGATCCGCTGGCTCACCGAGCAGCTCGGCTATGAGGTGGTGACGCTCACC
>JAFALX010000284.1 GCA_019234035.1 Candidatus Dormiibacterota bacterium
GCGTTCACCTCGAAGGACGGATTCTCCGTGGTCGCCGCGTCCTTGAAGATAAAACCGCGTTCGACGTACGGGAGGAACGCGTCCTGCTGCGCCTTGTTGAAGCGATGGATCTCGTCGATGAACAGCACCGTGCGCTGTCCCGTCTTCGTGCGCTCCCGCGCGCGGTCGATCGCACGCCGCAGGTCGGCGACCCCCGCGTTGGTCGCGCTCAGCGGCTCGAACGCGGCATCGGCACCCCGCGCGATGAGCAGCGCGAGCGTTGTCTTGCCGCTGCCCGGCGGTCCCCACAGGATCATCGAGGGAACGTCGCCGGCGTCGAGCGCACGGCGCAACACCGTCCCCTTCCCCACCACCGCGCCCTGGCCGGCGAGCTCGTCGAGGTTGCGCGGGCGCATCCGTGTTGCCAGTGGCGCGTGCGAATCGACCTCAGGTTGCGGCGCGGATGTCATACGACGCGGCGGGCCGAAGAGCTCTTCCTGTTCACTCATCGCGGGTTGGCGTGTCGCTGCACGCCACCTCCCATGGCTCAGCTCGGCGGCTTCACGGAGTCCAGCGCCGGGGCGTCGTTGAGCACCGAGCGCAGTGCCTGCGCCGCGCCCAGCAGCCCTGCGGACTCGGCGGGGATGACGATCTTCGTGTTGTCGCTGTCGGCGAACTTCGACAGTGTGTCGAGCTGCAGGATCGCAACCAGCGTCGGATCCGGCTGCGACTGCTTGATCGAGCCGTACACGGTCGAGATCGCCTGCGCGCGGCCCTCGGCTTCGAGGATTGCCGCTTGCCGGTTGCCCTCCGCCCGCAGGATCGCCGCCTGCTTCTCGCCTTCCGCCTGCTTGACCGCTGCCTGCGCGTTGCCGTCGGCGATGTTCACCGCCGACTGCTGCTGGCCCTCGGACTGCAGGATGCGCGCGCGCTTCTCCTGATCGGCCTGCTTCTGCAGCGCCATCGCCTGCAGGATCTGGCTCGGCGGGGTGATGTCGACGATCTCGATCCGGTTGATGCGGATCCCCCACTTGTCGGTGACCTGCTCCATCTGCTGCTGCATGCTCGCGTTGATCTGCTCGCGCGAGGACAGCGCCTCGTCGAGCGTCACGTTGCCGAAGGCGTTGCGCAGTGTGGTGCGGGCCTGTTGGTCGATCGCGACGTAATAGTCCGAAACGTTGAACAGCGCGGAGCGCGGCTCGATCACCTGGCTGAAGATCGTGGCGTTGACTGCGACGGCGACGTTGTCGCGCGTGATCACGTCCTGGCGGTCGCCCGTGCGCGGCGTCTCGCGCGTGTCGACGCGAACCAGCCGGTCGAGAAACGGCGTGATGACCGTCAGACCCGCGGACGTCTCGCGCTTGAACCGTCCGAAGCGGGTGATGACGCCGGAATATCCCTGCTGCACCACCTTGATCGAGGCGCCGAGGATGATGGCGACGACGACCACCACCACTGCAACGATGACCGCTGTGATCACTCCCACGTCCACTTTCCCTTAACTCCCCGTGAACGGCATGACAACGAGTGTCGTACCGCGAACTTCCACCACCATCACCTGCGTGTCGGCGGCGACTCCCCCCGGCTCATCGGTGACTGCAAGCCACTGTTCGCCGGCCAGCCGTGCATGACCTGGATGATGCTCGTCACCGACGGAGTCCACCGTCAGCGCGCGCGACCCGACGAGGTTGTCCGACGCGCCGGGAAGCAGCAGCTTCGGGCCCGCGCGCCGATCGGACATTCGCTTCAGCCTCGGCCGCACCAGCTCGACGCCTCCGATGGCGACGGCGGCGAACACGACACCGCTCAGCCAGATCGGCGACCCGACACCCACCGCAATCGCCGCGGCGAACGCGCCCACGGCAAGAAACAGGGCGTAGTACGCCTGGCTGTGGACCTCCAGGCCCACCAGCAGCAATCCCGCCACCAGCCACACCACCCAGAACCACATGGACCGAGTGTACCCACGGTTCGAGCGCCCGAAGCCGGTTTGCCCCGAGTGCTGCGCGTCAGAAAACGCCCAGCTCCGGGTACGAGGCACCGAGCACGGACCTCGCGTCGCCCTGCAGCCAGTCGCGAATCACGGTCTGGTACACGCTGCGGAAGTCGACCGTGTATTTGAGGTTGCCGTTGTCGATCGTGTTCGTCAGCGAGGGCTGCTCCCCGTAGAGGCCGCCGCGGACCGGCGCGCCAACGAGAAGCACGGGTGCCGCCGCTCCGTGGTCGGTGCCGTTGCTTCCGTTCTGCTGGATGCGGCGGCCGAACTCCGACCACGTCATCACCACGACGCGGTTCGCCATCCCGTGCGCGGCGATGTCCTGCATGAACGCGCTCAGCGACGCGTCGACCGACGCCAGCAGCGCGTTCTGCCGCGTGTTCTCGTCCTGGTGCGTGTCGAAGCCGCCGATGACCACGTGGCACACCTTCACCGACGGTTGCGTCGTGATCATCGACGCCGTCAGCTGCAGCGACGTCGCCAGGGTGTTGGCGGCCGTGTCCGCGGCGGTGCGGCCGGAGGGATACGCGACCGCCGGTTTGTACGTGGTCGTCGACTGCTTCACCGCGGCGATGCCCGTCTCCGCGGTGCTCAACGCCTGGTCGAACAGCGCGCCGTAGAGGCCGGGCGTGCGCTTGTACAGCAGGGGCGCGGCGGCACGATGCGCCGCCGTGCCGGCGACGTCGTAGGTGGCGCCCGACGCGATGACGCTCACCGTTGCCTGCGGCGCGTTCATCTCCGGCGGCGTCGTCGTCTCGCCGAGCGCACAGCCGGTCAGCGGATGGCCCTGCGTGTCCAGCTGCGCCGCCAGGAACTTGCCGAGCCAGCCGTCCGCCTGCTCGCGCGCCGGGTCGGCGTGCTCCCACACGTACATGCCTTCGAAGTGCGAGTACGTCGGCTTGTCGTAGCCGACGCCCTGGACCACCGCCACCTGGCCGGAGTCGTACATCGTCTTCAGGTTCTTCAGCGCCGGGTTCAGTCCGACAGCGCCGTCAAGGTGCAGCACGGTGTCCGGCGCGATCGCAATCGCCTTGCGAAGCTGCAGGTACGCCGGATCGGCGTACGGCACGACGGTGTTGAGGCCGTCGTTGCCACCGGCGAGCTGCAGCACCACGAGCACCCGGTCGTTGTGGATGCCGTCAGCCGTCGCCGCGTACACGCCCTTCGCCAGCACCGGCGGCACGATGATGCCGGCGGCCGTCGCGGTGACACCGCTGATCATGAAGTCGCGTCGTGTGATCACGGGACGGTCCTCATTTCAGGTTGAACTCCGGGCTGGACAGCACCGCGTACCAGCGGTCAG
>JAFALX010000285.1 GCA_019234035.1 Candidatus Dormiibacterota bacterium
GACCGCTGATCTTGTGCTCGAGGGAGGAGGCGTCAAAGGAATCGCACACCTCGGCGCGCTCACCGAACTGGAGAACGAGGGGTACTCGTTCCAACGCGTCGCCGGGACATCTGCGGGCGCGATCGCGGGCGCCCTCACTGCTGCGTGCATGCAGAACGGGCGCCGCATCAGCGACGTCACACCGATGCTGTTCTCGGAGAGTACACCCGCATCCATCGACTACAGCAGGGTGCCAGACGCGGTGCGCCTTCCTGTTCCCGACGGCATGCGCATCCCTGTTATCGATGAACCGATCGGAGCCGTGCGCATCGCCGCGAGCTACGGCGCGAATCCGGGCAAGTATCTGCGCGGCTGGATCCAGGCACAGCTTCGCACGCTTGGGGTGACGACGTTTGGTGATCTGAAGCTGACCGGTGATGCGTGGGCGCACCTGCCGGAGAACCAGCGCTACCGGTTGGTCGTCGTCGCCACCGACGTGTCGCGTGGCAGCCTCGTGCGCCTCCCGTGGGATTACCAGGACGTGTACGGTCTCAACCCCGATGAGCAGCTCGTCGCCGACGCGGTGCGGGCATCGGTGTCGATTCCATTCTTCTTCGAGCCGGTGAAGCTGCCCTGGGGTGATCACAGCGGCAACGTGTCGTACCTCGTCGACGGCGGGGTGTGCTCGGATTTCCCGGTCGAGATATTCGGCCGAGTCGACGGGGTCGCACCGCGCTGGCCGACGTTCGGCGTCAAGCTGGCAGTTCGTTCCGAGGCGAAGCGCCTCGTCAACGAGGTGTCGAGCGCCGCGACGTTCGCCACCGCGCTGCTGGAAACCGCTAGCAACGGTAACGATCAAGTGCACCTCGCAGATCCGTGCGTGATCGATCGAACCATCTTCATCGACACCTCGGCAGTCGGTGCTGCGGACTTCGACCTTCATCCTGCGCAGCAGCAACTGCTCTACGCCAGCGGGCAGCACGGTGCGGAAGCCTTCCTCCGTGGGTGGGACTGGAAGCGGTATCAGGCGCAGTGCGGCGCTGACGCAGAGCAGATGAACCTTGCACGCGCGGCCCGCGGCGAGCGGCTGGATCGCGCACTCATCGGCAAGCGCGTCAGCACGACTCGCCCGGCACGCGCGGAGCGGGCCGAAGCCGCACGGATCCCCGAACCGGTGCACTGATCCTGACGGATACGTAGACCACCGCCGCGCGGCGCGGCGGTGGTCTTCGTATGGAAAGCCGACTCCGCTGGGCGTAGGCATCACCTGCGTCGTGCAGGTCGACTTCGCTCCTGACAGACGCCTCGATCCCTTCGACAGCCTCTGGTTGGTACGGCGGCCGGTCCGCGAGTCCAGTACGTTGATGAAGGCCGCGGCCCCGCCGTCGTGATGCTCCACGGCAACCCCACCTGGGGCTTCCTGTACCGCCACGTCATCGTAGGTGCGCGATCGCTTTCGTTGTGTGGCTGTGGACTTCACGCAGCTGTTCCTCTTGTCGAGGAGGTAAATCTACCGAGCGGGGTCAAGAGCCACCCGGTGACATTACCTCGCAGCCGGCGAGCAGTACCCCGTAGTTCTCCCGTTCTGCGTTTACACCCTCAGCGACAACAACGACGGCCTTCCCTGATTTCACCGCGCTCCCAGCGTTTGCGGCGCATTTCACGCCTGGCGAAAGCGTGACAGTGGTCATGCCACCACTGACGCTCACCTCCACGGCCGTGCCGTGGACTACCAGGGTGGTCTCGTTGTAGGCGGAGTAAAACTCATCCGCTCCCATGGCCGTCGATAGCTGCGCTGGGGTTACGTCCACAACATGCAGGCCGCCCAGCGCGCTCCGGGTGCCAAGCCAGAACAATATGGCGGCCGCAGCCGCCACCACTGCGACCAACCCCACGATCCCGAGGGTGATCCATATCCGGCGGTGCATGGCGTCGGAACGTCGCGGGCGGAGGGAGGGTTACGAGGTCAGCGAGTGACCGTTGCTGACGGGCTAGTTCCGTTGTCCGCCGCTTGGTATGACGACGTTCAGCGTATGCATTCCGGCTCCGCGGATGAAGTAAGGGCCGCCTTAGTAAGTCCCCGTGTACGCTTGGCTGTCGAGCATCGTCCTCCCGCCAAATGAATGGCAACGGTGCCGCCGCTGTCCCCGGGTACCGCAACCTCAACCGTCCGCGTCACACCGCCTAACGCGGCGAAGGCTCTCATCGGGAGCCCCAACTAACTGTCAATGAGGCCCCGACAGGAATCGAACCTGCGACACAAGGTTTAGGAAGTCGTATTTGAGGCGTTTCGCCGGGCAGATTGTATTGCAGGGAGGCCGTTTTGCCGGACCACGGCCGTCGCGATAAGGGGTAGTATAAGGGGTAGAAATCCACCCCTGAGGAGGCTGGCGGGCTGGCATGGCGAGGCAACGAGGTCGACGGGGAAGCATCGTGGTTACTCGTCGTGCTGATGGAGTGTACGCAGCGAAATGGACACGGCTGCGCTCTCAGGGCGGTGATGGCGCGCGCATCTCAAGTTACGGACGCTCAGCGTCTGCCGCAATCAGCGCCGCCGAGCAGGCACGTAGCGCGTGGCTCCAGCGGTCGAGTGATGTGCCGACGACGCGCGACCAGCGTCAGCTCACCGTTGGACTGTGGGTCGAGCGGTGGTGGACGATCGAAGGCGCGCACCCGCGGCGATGGCGTCCCAGCACCGAGGCGCGGGCGCGCACGCTGCTCCATGGCGCCGACGAGGCGATGCCGGAGTTCTTCCGACTGCGGCTGGCGGAGGTGGCGCCAGCACACGTGAGCACGCTGCTCGCGCGGGTTATGGAGCGCAAGAAATGGAGCGCGCGCACTGCGAGGCATCTGCGGTCGGTTGTGCGGACCGCCCTTAACGACGCGCTCGCTGCCGGCGTGATGCGCCAGGCAAACCCGGCGGGACAGGGAACCGTGTTGCTCCCACCGCTCAAGCAGCAACAGCTGGCGATCCTCGAAGGTGAGGCGCGCGAAGCGTTCCTGAAGGAGTGCCTGCGCACCGAGCGTCGCACTCCGGTGCACCCGCTGGGCGACCTGTTTGCGCTCTCACTCTTGCTTGGCTGGCGACCGGGCGAGGCGCGAGCGCTGCGTTGGTCGTCTGTGAATCCCCGAGCGAAGACGGTGACGATCGAGCGCACAGTGACACTCGCGAAGCCGGGGGCGAAGCGCCGGCTCGGAACCGGGCCGACCAAGAGCGCGGCATCGAAGCGGACACTGCTGGTTAGTGATCAGGCGATGCGCATCTTCGTGCCCCGCGCGAGGCGTCACGGCATCAGCGAGAAGCAGCTCGACATGTGGGCGAACGACGTGTCGAGCCTGGGCGGCGAGCCGCTGGTTGAGACGCTTGGGGAGACGTGGGTAGTCGAGCCGCTCGTGTGGCCGTCCGAGCAACACCCACGTGCGCCGGTTGAGCACACCGTGGTGCAAAAGGCGCTGGAGCGCGTGCTGAACAGCGCACCGGGGTCGTCGCTCGACCGCTGGCGCTGTGCTGACATGCGCAGTCCCGGAGCGACCCAGGCGGTGCGGAACCGCGCCGCTCGGCAGCGCTTCGAGGGGGAGGAGTGCGAGCGATGTGCCACGACGCATCTGAGGCTGACGCCCGTCATGCTGCGGCACTCCGCGGTGAGCTGGTGGATCGCCAATGGGATCTCGACGGTGAGTGCGGCGAAACGAGCAGGGCATTCGAGTGTTGAGATGGTGCAGCGCGTCTACGGGCATGGCTCTGAAAGTGAGGCGCGGCGAATCACGGCGTTGGACGCGAAGGAGCTGTAGGACTCTGGCCAACTGATGCGGCCGGCTTTGGACGCGCTCGTGAGACCGGTTGGCGTGCTCCCAGGTATAGCCAACGGCCAGGTTCGAACCTTGGCCCATCCATGTCAGCTTCTCTCGTCGCGTCATAAGCGTGCTCGCTGTTGTTGCACCAGTTGCACAATGTCCGGCGGCGCGTCGGGTGTCTGATCGCGCGCCTGCTGTACCGCACCCGGCATCCGATCGAGGAAATCATTGGCGACTTCGGCAGCGTGCTGTCTATCCATGCCCCAGCGCACGGCTTCATTGATGACTCGCTCGCGTGTCACGCGGTCTATTCGCTGCACGGAGTCAATAGACATCGCCAGATGATCCTGCCCGTACGGCAGCGTGGAGATGAGGTCGTACAGTGGGCTGAGTTCGAGCTCGCCACTTTCGTGGTGCAGGAGCGAGAAGTTCTTCGCATGGGCATCGCCATTACCAATCGCTACGTTGCACAAGGTCGCGCGCAAGAGGTCGTCCAGAGCACGGCGTTTGCTGACAGCCGTTTGCACGATACCCGCCACATCTCGCAGCGACGGGCCACCATCCTCTTCGTATTTCCTCTCTGGGGGCGTTCCAGTTGCTTGGCAGAAGTCTTCCTGATGGATGCGCTGAATGGTGCCGTCAGCATGCACCCGCCTGTCGAACCGCTCGACCACCAGTACGCGCCGCGTCGCAAAGGTCTTCGTCGCGACGTCGGCGACTGCCAGCCCGAGATGGCGTGCAACGCGCATGCACAACGCTTCGTTATCGACGCTGTGCGGATACTCGCGCACCTCTGGCTTGAGAATATGTGTCGAGGGAGTTCCATCGACCGGGCGTCCCCATCGGCCGTCGGGCAGCCGGGTGAGCAGGAGCTTTTCCTGGACCCCCGCCAGCGACAGCCGGACTCGACCGCTGATCCCGAGGGGCGCGCTTCGGAGATTGGCAATTAGGTCAGCGACCTGCGCCTCGGTGAGTGGCTCAGCAGTCAGGGCCGAGGGAGGCGGAGGCGCCGGTTCGTCGGCGGGCTGGATCACCAGTGCGCCGGCGCAGTCCTTGCCGAGAGCCGCGATGAGGCCGAAGGTGTCGTCGCTCGAGACCCGCACGTCCAGCGCCGACGCTCGCCGGCTCTCCCCTTCGGGCAGCAGTCCATCGAGGAACGCGCGTGTCACTCCATGCGGGTACCGCTCGGGGCGGAGCGGCAGGGCCAGGCTCAGCAGGGGTACGCCCAGCGGGTACCGCTCCAGTGCGTCTGCCGAATACGTGAGGCGGAGGCGTCGACGCTGGTCCTGCTCGACGATCGCGGCCTGCGTTCCATAGAGCCAGACCGCAAGCACTTCGGCCATCTACCAGTTCGCCTCTCCGAGGCTCATCCGCACGCCGAGCTCCTTCAGGATCCGCAGCAGTCGCTTCACTTGCTCGGTCTCGCGGCCGTTCTCGAGGGCAGACAGGTACGAGCGGTGGATGCCGGCGAGTCGAGCGAGTTCGGCCTGAGAGAGCCCCTGCTGCTCGCGGTAGTGTCTGATGGCTGCGCCGAGCGAGCCCGCGGTATAGATGCGGAACTCCCCATGGGTCGGGGCGGGTTCAGATGTCGACATTTACCGACATCGTACCAATGTCTAGGTTTTCGGACAAGTGACCATTGTCTGGATTTCCCGACATGGTGAATATGCCCTCAAGCGGCTTTTGGTCGCGATCCAGCGCTCCTTTCGCGCGCTCCCGCTGTCATGTCCGCCGTAAGAATGGAGGGTGCGATGACCTACGAGCTCTACGACACTGACAGCGGAAACCGGCTCGCCGTGTTTCGGACCGTGGAAGGAGCTCGACGCTATGTGCTGACAATCGTCCGCAGGCAGGGACGTCAAGCGCTCGAGGGCCTCGCTCTTGGCCAATTCGACGCCAAGACCCAGCGGACCAGGCGTCTTGCCTCGGGCAGGCGGTTGGCCGGCTGGGCCGCCGGTCCCAAGGTCGCGGCGCCAGCACGCGCCACGACGAGCCCGCGGCGCCCTACCTCGCGTCCGAAACAATTGGCCTGACTCGGCCACCTGGCGGCTCAGGTCGGGCGAGTGGCTCAGCGATGGGGCCTTTGATCGAGCTGCATGCTCAGGGAACATTCGCAGACGCTGGCTTGAGGGAGCCTGCGCGTGACAGCGACGTGCCGGTAACGCCCCATGCACACGCGAAGCAGGGTTGCGAAACAGGGATAGGCTCCCAGCATGCACGTTCTTTCCGGAGCATTCCTCCTCGCGCGCACCGTCAGCGCTCAGACTCGGCTCCATTAGGCTATCGGACATGGTCGGCGGAACTTCCGTCGCCGCGCCAGTAGGTGCAGTTCGGGCGACATCTGTCTTCGCTGCAGCGCTCGTCGCCGCTTGCGGAGGCGCCAACTCCACTTCACCACCATCGTCGCCGAGACCGTCACCGTCAGCTTCGGTAGATGGTTCCCTTGTCATTCGCCAAGGTCCCGTCATTGCGCTCCCGCAAGGACGGGTCGTCGCAGGCGCGGCCGCGAATCCAATCGCCTGGCACGCGGAGTCAGCTGCGGGAGTAGACGACTTAACATTGATTCCCGGAGGAGTCGAGCTCAGCCTCTATCACACATACCGCGACCAGTACATCGGCTTCCCACTTGTTCAGGGCTGGACCAATCTGCTCGTCGACGCTGATGTGCAATTGAGATCAGGGAACAGTGATAGTGGTCTCGGAATCGGGTGACTGAGCGATGACTTGTCGGAAGTTTTCGCGTTTCTCATCAGCACCAATGAGACCTGGTCAATACAAGAATTCGAAGGGCCTGAAAACACTGGACCGCACGCGCCCGTCGCCTCCCAAGGAAGCAGTTCTGCTATCAGTACGAGCGGCGTCAACCATCTCTCTGTGATCTGCGCGCAGGTATCGCCCCAGGAGACGCAACTCGGCTTCGCCGTGAATGGAGCGCCTTTGGCAGATCTCTATGTGAGATCCGCCGCATCTCACTGGGCCGGCGCAGTCACTCAAGCGGCGTATCGCGACGGCGTAGTAGGCGACTACACCCACCTAACCGATTCCACGGTTCCGTAGATACCTGGGAGTCCTCAAGGGAACATTGGCGACTGCGGGCGTGCCTTCGGCTATCTGGCCTCGGCGCCCACCACCCGAAGAGTCGCAGACCGGTCGCGCTGCGTGCCTCGGGCTGCCGCCCGCGTCAACAATCTGGTCATGGCCGCAATCGGAATTGCCCTTCTCGCCGTCGCAGCCGGATACGCCGTGCTGTGCGTGGCGCAGTTCTCGGGTCGCGTGCTATTCGTCGCGCGGAAACCGGTGGTCGCGCCGACACACGGGCAACTTCGCGCCGGCGCAGCCTTTGGATTCGTCATTGCTGCGGTGGCTGCCCTCCTTGGCCTTGGGTTTCTTGGCGTGGGCCTAAGTGGCAACGCAGGTCTCGCCGTCTGGCTCACGTTTATGGTCGCGTGCATCGTGGTCGCCGCGACCCTGAGGTGGCGTCGCCGACGAGATGCGTCTGCGGGCCCTCACAGGTAGGTTGGCGCATCTTCGCGTGACTCACGAAGCTGT
>JAFALX010000288.1 GCA_019234035.1 Candidatus Dormiibacterota bacterium
TACTCGCCGGTCTCGGTGGCGGCGGTCCGGTCGTGCAGATCGTCAATGTGCTGTTGACACAGGGACTCCGTGATCGCGTCTCCGATATCCACATCGAACCGCAGAGTGATCATCTCCGCATTCGCTACCGAATTGACGGCGCGCTTCGTGACGTGCAGTCCCTGCCATCCGAGCTCGGCGGACCTATCGCATCGCGGCTGAAGATCATGGCTGACATGGACATCGTCGATCGCCATCGTGCACAGGATGGCCAGACGACGATGACTGTCGACGGCCGCACCGTCGACATTCGTGTTGCGACGATGGAGTCGATCTGGGGTGAGAAGGTCGTGTTGCGCCTGCTGGACCGGTCGCGCTCGCTGCTCCCGCTGGCTCAATTGGGGCTGCGTCAAGCGGAGCACGACCAGCTTCGGCGCCTCATCGCCTCGCCGTACGGGCTGCTCATCGTCAGCGGCCCGACGGGAGCGGGGAAGACGACCACCCTATATGCGGCGCTCAACGAGCTCGACCGGGCAACCCGAAACATCACCACCATCGAGGACCCGGTCGAGTATCACTTCGAGAACATCAACCAAATCCAGATCAACCGACTTGCCGGCATGACGTTCGCAAACGGACTTCGCGCCATCCTGCGGCAGGATCCCGACGTGATCCTCGTGGGTGAGATCCGTGACGCGGAGACGGCGCAGATCGCGGTGCAGTCCGCGTTGACCGGCCACCTGGTTCTGGCGTCACTGCACGCTGCAGATGCCGTTGGCGCGCTGTACCGGTTTCTGGACATGGGTGTCGAGGGATACCTTGTCGCATCCGCGGTCATCGGCGTGGTGGCGCAGCGCCTTGTCCGAATGAACTGTCCCGTTTGTGGCGCGCCGGTGCCGGTCAGACCCGAGGAGGCTGACTTCTACCGCACCATCCGCGGCGAAGACCCCCTGCCGCATCAGATCGCTGGAGCGGGGTGCCGGCAGTGCAGCGAGACCGGCTACTACGAGCGGCGCGGAGTCTTCGAATGCGTTGCCGTGGACGACATGATCCGTGAAGAGATCGTGAAGCAGATCCCGCAAACCCAGCTGCGCGCGCAGATTCGCGCTACGGGGATTCGCAGCCTCCAGGACGCCGCGTGTGACAGCGTGGATGAGGGTAGGACGACCATAGCCGAGGCCATGCGCACGGTCTACGTCTTGTAGGGGGTCGCGTGGCACAGGTAGCGAGAACGACGACCCAGAGACAAGGCAAGTCGACGTTCGCTGACTCGATCCGAGCCTTCCTGTCGTTCACGCCGGGCCGCGCAAAGCCTCAGGTCGTGGTCCTTTTCTGCAGGCAGCTCTCCTCGTTCGTCCGCGTTGGCGTGCCCGTCACGACCGCAATCCAGACATTCGCCGAGCAGGCGACCAACAGCCTCCTTCGGACCACGTACTACTCCATCGCCTCCGATCTGCAGCGAGGCGTTCGTCTCAGCGATGCAATCGCAGCGCATCCTCGGGTGTTTCCGAGAATCGTCGCGGACATGGTGCGTTCTGCTGAGGCGACCGGGAATCTCGACACTGTGCTGGTACAGGCCGCCCGGCACATCGAGCGTGAGGCGTCAGCCCGTTCAAAGATCAAGGCCGCGATGACATACCCGTTGATCATCTTCACGTTTGCCTTGCTCATCGCGGTCGGCATCGTGGTCTTCGTGCTGCCGAAGTTTCGTGACCTGTACAAGTCGCTCGGTGTCGAAACTCCGGGCATCCTCAACGCCCTGCTCGGTTTTTCAGGGTTCGTCACCGACCACGCACTGCTGATTCTGCTCGGCATTCTTCTTGCTGTCGTGGCGATCGGTGTGTGGGTGCGCACCGAAGACGGCCACCTCTTTGTGGACCGGGTGCTGCTGCAGATTCCGGTGATCAACGCGCTTCTGCGCGCCTCGATGACCGAGCAATTCTGCCGGACGCTGGCCGACATGCTCGGCGCCGGTGTTCCAATCAGCCAGACCTACGCGGTCACCATCAACAACGTCCGTAACCGTGTATACCGGCGAGCGCTCGGTCGGATGGGTCCGGCAATCGCGTCCGGCCAGGGCATATATCGTCCGCTGCAGCAGACGAATGTCTTCGCGCCCGCGGCCATTCAGTTGATTCGAGTCGGCGAGGAGACGGGACATCTCGATACGAACCTCGCAGAGGCCGCGGTGATGTACGAGGAAGAGATCGACTACCGCATCAAGCGGCTGACGGCCTTCGTCGAACCCGCGATGATCATGTTCGTCGGCCTGATCGTCGGGTTTGTGGCGATCACGCTGATCACATCGATCTACTCGCTCGCCGGCGGATTCAAATAGGGGATGGCTCAGCCGCGGGTGGCCGAGAGGTTGCCGGCTCGACCTGTGAGGAGACGGCGTTATACCGCGCAACGCGGGATGACGTTGATCGAGGTCATCGTGGCCGTGGCTCTTCTCGCCACTGGAGTCGTGGGCCTCGCGTCGGGATTTGCCACGGCGGAGCACATCGCGACGGTGAACCAGGATCAGGCGCAGCTCGAGGTGGTCATGCGCCAGCTCTCCGATTGGACGCGCAGCTCCTCGTCGACCACGTGCGCGGGCGCGGCAACTCAGTGCCCGAACCTCCCGTACGTGCTCTGCGCGACGAGCAGCAGCTACCAGCCCGACATCGCACTGGCAGTGAGCTCGGGGGCCGTCACCCCCGGCGCCGGTATCACGCCGAGCATTCAGTTGGTCACGTTGTCGACCGGCGGAACGAGGACTGGGGCAGGGTCGTCAACCCCGGTGTGGGTGGATCCGCAGCAGACGTGCTCGCTCCCGACGAGCACGTCATGCACCGCCACAACCCATGCGAGCTGCGTCGGCGACTGGGGTGCCCAAGAGATCCGGGTGCAGGTCGCGAACAGCTCGCGCTCGCTGACCCGTACGGTGTGGAAGAGCAACGGCTGGTGACAGGTACACGTATTCAGCCGCAGCGCAATGCCCGTCGCTCAGAAGTCGGGCTGACGCTGATCGAGATCATTGTGTCGATGGTGCTGATGACCCTCGTCGCCGGGGTCATCGCCTCCGTCTATTCCATCGGCATCAAGGCGGTGTCGCCGACCGGCCCGCAGGCCAGGATGTTCGGCGCCCACGATCTCTCGATACTCGAGCAGTCGCTGGGGCAGGATGGCGCACGCGCCTCGTGCATCCAGGTCCCTGGGGGAACGCAATATGGAAGCTGCGACAAGGTTCCATCTGCCGATTGCCCAGCGTCGAGCACGATCCTGTGTTTCGCGTGGCCGCAGGTCTCTGATGCATCGTGTCACGTTGCTGTCTATACGGTCGGCGCATCCACAACAGCGCAACGGGTCGAATACAAGGTCGGCGGCGCATCGCCTCTGGCGAGTGTGCCGCTTGCACGGGCGGTTCGAGTCAATATCACGGTGGGGACTCCGGTACAGAGTCCACCCCAAGGCGAGACATATCACTGGATCAGGGCCTTGCCTATAACAATCGCCGCGACCGTGGTGACGAACGCCCCCGCGCAGCAGCTGACCCTTCAGCCCATTGCAACTGACCCTGCCGGCGCCAATGCCGCGCTGCCAGGGGGCACACCATGCTGACGAGGAATCCCCGGAGATCTGGGCGGAGCGCCGAACGCGGCCA
>JAFALX010000328.1 GCA_019234035.1 Candidatus Dormiibacterota bacterium
CGGCCGCTACGTTGGCTCAGGTGGTATCTGCTTCTCGAACCAGCAATGCAGGGCCACGATCGCAATCAGGGCGAGGCATGTGAGCCCCAGCAGAATCGCGAGACCCGCAGGTCGGCCGTGCGAAACGACCGTCGGCAGTGCCACGAAGAACGCGACCAGGACGAAGACCGCGTAAACCGCAGAGGCAGCCTTGGTGTTGCTGATCCTCGTGGCCACGGCCCCGAGGCGTTGAGTGATCACGATCCCACCCAGTTCCTTCTCGAGCTCGGAGGCACGCGCGGCCGCCTCGCGCAGCAGGCCCCACCAGTACCGGTCCATGAGGAACAAGACCAGGATCAGCGCCATGACGACCGCGGAAGAGGCGACGCGGTCCGTCACCGGGTCGGCCGGAGTGATCAGCGCGGTGGCTGTGAGCAGCACAGTGACCAGGGTGAATCCATACTTGCGCAGGTCGGCGACGATGCCGTCCATGCGCCCGAGCGTGGCTCGGCTCTCAGACCACTCCTGCAGGCGGTGATCGGCGGGTTCGGCGGCCACGGGCGATGAGTCTGCGACGAGCAGGTCCGACCTCACGGTGTTCCAATCGCCGGCGCCGGGCCCAGCACGCTGATGGCCTGCTCGATGCAGGCAGCAAGGCCGCGCATATCACTGAGCCGCTCTGTCTCCTTCGCACGCGTGCGGACCACCGTGCCGCCTGATTTCCAGACCAAGCCCTCGCACATCACATTGTCGGCGAAGCCGAACGACTCCACGTGCAGTGAGTCGCGAGAGACGCGCGCACCGTAGTCCTCGATGACGTTGGTGTACCCGAAGACCGGTCCCCCGTTGCCCTGCCGACCTCCCTTGGCGAACATATACGCCATCTCCACCGCAGTACCCACGTCCATGCTCACCCCGCGGAACGGAGTCATGTTGGCGATGAGCAGATCGCACTCACACAGCATGTCAAGACATCGTTCGAAGACCTCATGCCCCCTCTCCTCCGCCGTGCCGGGCGGCAGGTCGGCCAATGGCACCAGTGGGAAGCGGGCGTCGAAGCCGCGCTCTCTGCACATTGCGATCTTGCGTTGACCAATCTCGGCGGCGTTGGACAGGAAGACTTCCGGGCCTGCCAGGTAGATCACAGGCCTATCGAGGGATGGCGGCATCGCTTGGCATGGTATTCAACGCCCGACGCATCGACGTGCTCGAGCTGCTCAGCGCCTATCGCGACCTTGCGCGCTACCTCGGACTACGCTGGCGCGATCCGCTGAGCTGAGCCTAACCGGAGGCCCATCAACCCCGCTTTGAGCCTTCAGGCGATTCGCACATGATGGCTGCGTCGACTGGCGATCTTGGAGCATTTGATTAATCCGCGGCCACCCTCCTTGCCAGCGTAGCCTGTGAGCGACGCACAACGAAGCGACGCGTGGCGCCGCTGATATGCCGCGGAGAGCACAAATGCAGTAGCGTTTTGAGGCAAGGTGCGAGCGCGTTATCAAAGGAGTTCACTGCTCATGATGGGGCTGAAGACGCCGCTGTTCCCCTACAAGTCAGCGCAGGCATCTGCAGACGAGTGCGAGGCCCGCGAGCTCAGTGCGTGGCTCGCGGCGCAGCGGCGCAAACCTGAGGACAAGCGGGGGTCGCATACCGACGCCTGGAGCGCTTCCCCGTACGCGACGTCCGAGCCTGACGTGCGCGGCCCGATCCCCGACTGAACGTCCGGGCAGCCGTCAGCGCGCGGCGCGCCGGCGACCATGTGCAGCGGCGCGGCGACGACCTGCCGGACTCAGCCGTGCAGGGTCGGCCGGTAGATGAGTTCCTGCGTGTTGTGGTCGAGCGTGCGCTGCTCGATCAGCTCGAGGTCGAAGTCGGCCGCACCCTCGAAGATCGGGCCCGTTCCCGTCCGTCCGGTGATCACCGGGAAGATCGTCACCTGGAGGTAGTCGACGAGACCGGCGGCCATCAGCGCCCGGTTCATCGACAGGCTGCCGTGTGAGCGCAGCGGCACATCGGACTCTTCCTTGAGCCGCGCCACAACGTCGATGGCGTCACCGCGAATGACGGTCGCGTCGGGCCAGTCCAGCGGCCCCTCCAGCGTCGACGACACGACAAACGCCGGCGTCTTCACCATGTGGACGACCCACGGGTCGCCGACCTCGGTCACTCCGCTGCTCGGCGCCAGCATCTGGATGAAATCCCGAATGGTCTTGGGGCCGAAGACCATACGCTGCTGCTCGCGGTAGATGGCGAGTCGGCGGTCGAGGAGCTCGGGGCCCTGCTTGCCCCAGTAGCCGCCCCAGTCGCCGGTGGCTGTGCCGAAGCCGTCGAGACTTGAAAAGACGTCGAAGGTGTAGGTCGCGGTCATGGTTTCTCCCTCGAGTAGATGTGAGCGTCAGTGAAGAATGACCTCCGAGCGACATGAGACTCATCGCGGCTCGAGGCCACGTCACTCCTCCGCTAGATGCCGCGCGCATATATCGACAGCACCACCACTCATCGCTACCGTTCCCTGCTGCTTCGCGTCCGATCATCGAGGTGACGACATGCATGGCGGGATGTCGGGTCAAACCACGTGTGCGCGAGGGGGTCGGCGGCGGCTGTGGCCGCTTGCACTGACGGGCGCCGTCGCGGCCGCGCTCCTTCCGGTTGCGGCGGTCTACGCGTGCATCGGCGTGGTCGGGCTGTCGACGAGCCCGACCAGCGTCCAGCCCGGCGGCTCGGTGACAGTGAACGGCAAAGACTTCGCTCCCGAGGTGCCCATTGAGTTGCACCTCGATTCGCTCAGTGCTCCCGTGTTCTTCACGATCCCGGCGTTCAAGGGCGACTCGATGACTTCGACGTTCAGCGTCACGGTGCCGATCCCGAGCACCGTCTCGACGGGTAGGCACGTCATCATCGCGTCGCAGACGGAGCGCGACATGAACAGCGGTAACCCGGCGCGCGCCGTGCTGTATGTGGGCACGCCGGCAGCGAACCAGCCGGCGGTGTCGTCGCGGCCTGCGACGGCGTCGGTCGACAACGGCCCCGGCATCGGCGGCCTGGCGTTGATCGCGCTCGCCGCCGCGGCCTTCGGCCTGTTCGTCTTCGCGCTCATCGGCGTGATGGCCGGCCGCCGCCCGGGAGCGGCCGCCCGTGTCTAGCGCACGCCGCCTCCGACGCGTCGCGCTCGCGGCCGCCGCGGTTGCCGGCGGCGCGCTGATGTCGATCGGCGGCGCAGCGGCCGCCGGGCCGTTCGAGCAAGCGCCGTTCTCCGCGCAGGGGCTGAGCATCATGCAGACCACCGCGTCGACGCGCATGACCATCGACGACAAGCTGCCCGCACGCGGCTACGGCGGGCCGTCCTCGATGCTGGTGGATCCGGCGAACCCGCGGGTGATCGTGGCGCAGACAACCCAGCTGCGCACGCGCACGTGCAAGCTGCTGCGCTCCGACGATGCCGGCGCGACCTGGCACATCCTGCCGGGCACGCCCTCGCCGAGCGCATACCCGTACTGCATGACGCCGGGTGACGCCGGTTCGCCGCAGGCAGTGATCGCCTGGGGCAAGAACAACGTCCTCTACTACGCCATGGCCGGCTACAACGTCGCGGAGCGGCAGAGCCAGGCCAACTGGAGCATCGTGCTCGCGAAGTCGACCGATCTCGGCGCCAGCTGGACCAGCACCGTCGTCGAGAACAACCGGCCGGCGACGGGCGACTCGGCGCCGAGCGACTACGGCGTCACCGGACTCGCGGTCGATACGTCGGGTGCGCAGGACGTCGTCTACGTCGGCTGGATGAAGGAGTTTCCGGCGTCGGCGTCGACCTCACCGCTCCAGGACGGCGAGGTGGACGTCGCGACGTCGACCGACGGCGGCTTGAGCTTCGGCAAGCCCGCCAACCTCAACACGTTCACCCACGTGACCGTGACGAAGGACGGCACCGCATATCCCCTCATCGGGATGAGCTACTTCGCCAACCCCTTCCTGACGGCGCACGACGGCACGGTCCTCGCCGTCGAGGGAGCCCAGTTCTCGACGACGAATGCCCCGGGCGGGAACGCGTTCGACGACTCCATCCCGCTGCCACAGCTGGTGGCGCGGTCCACCGATCGCGGTCAGACGTGGACGGTGAACGCGATGGGGCCGCCGACGTACACCGCGAACGGCGGTGGGTCGGGCTCCATGACGGGCCTGGGCTGGACGCCGAAGGGTGGTTCGCAGGGGACATTCGTCGCCGCGTATGCGGTGAACGGAACCACCTCCACGACCAGTGGCAATCAGCAGATCGCGGTGCAGCGGTCCAGCGATGGCGGGCAGAGCTGGAGCGACCCCGTGATCATCGAGGACGATGACCTGAGCCAGAGCTTCACGGGCTTCTATCCGCAGATGGGTGTCGCGCCGAACGGCCGCGTCGACGTCGTCTGGGAGGACAACCGCAACACGACCAACGACCACTTCCAAGTGTTCTACACGTACTCCACCGACGGCGGTGTGACGTGGGCGCACAACGTGCAGGTGACGGATCAGGCGATCAACTTCGACTTCGGCATCAGCTACCGCGGCGACATCCGCCAGCCACCGGGCGTCGCGTCGACCAACGATTTCGCGGCGGTGGGTTGGGCGGATCCGAGGCTCGCGACCGCCGATACGGGGACGCAGGACGACTACGGCGCGATCGTGCAGTTCAACACGATTCCGCCGACGACGTCACCAACGTGGCCGATCATCGTCGCGGTCATCGACGGCTTCGCGACGGCGGCAATCGTTGCGGGCCTCGTGATCCTGGTGCGGCGGAGGCAGCGTGCGGGCACTGTCGCTGAACGGGGGAGCGTGCGCTCCGGGTAGCATCGAGGCGCTGACGCTGAACGAGTGGTGGTTGTCGTAGACCACTTCGTGAGTAGCGAACGCGTTCGGATTGCCTTCGAACGGCTTCCGTCACCCACCCTTCGTCGCCCACGCTGTTCCGCAGCCGTTTCCGATGCGAATCGTCGCTCTGGTTCCTAGTCGCGGGAGGGATCCTCGGCCCCGAGGTCGACGGCGAAGACGCGACGGAGTTCCACGAGCCAGGCCAGCACACTCGATCCCATTTTCGATGGGAAGAAACCCATAAACCCGATCTCGTCAAGCATGCGGGCCGCTTCCTTCTCGTTCGGTGCGGTCGCAATCAACTCGTCCAACGACGATAGTGCGTCGCTGGCAGTACCCCGGTTCCACTGGACCAGGTCGCGGACTGCGCCTTCCCAGGAATCGTGATCGTCGTCCCAATCGGGATTCAATTGACCGGTGAGAAACTCTCGCAGCGCGTTGTGCTGCCCGGATGTCAGCGTGAAGCCACTGCTCACGGTGTGGGAAACGCCGTCAAGACAATTGGTTCTCCTTGCGTGTTGATCATCAGCACGACCTTGAATTGGTTTGAAGTGGTGATGGAGCCGTCTGCCAATCGCACTCTTCCGAGCGTCCCGGGTGGGAAGCCCGTGAGGGTGAGAGTTGGCGAACTTTGAGTTGCGAGCCATCGCCGTATGGTGGGTGCATTGTCCCTTACTGTCTCCGACACCGCCGCTTGAGCGGTCGGCTGGTCAGTGAACGTGGAGTGGATCGGCTTGGCGGAGGCTCGTAGTTCGCCATCTGTCAGTCCAACGTGCCGGCTAATGGTGTGGCCGCCAAGGCTCTCTTGGTAGGCGAGATCGACGTCACCCCTCCCTGCTTGGAGCACCTCATCGAGACTGCCCGGAAGTGCATTCACTCGCCCCCGCAGGGAGCGGACGGCTCCCAACAATGAATCGGCGCCGACGCGTTGCAGTGCGCCGTTCACCAGCCGCGCTGTACCGGCCAAAAGCGCACCGCCGATCGCGCCCTCCGCGGTGCTGGTGATTAGCTCGACCGGGTCGAACAGCCCCACCGCATGGTCGCCCGTCGTGTCAAAGCCACTGTCCAGGCGGTCCCAAACGTTGGCACCAGCTTGTGCGAACAGGTCGCTGAATCCGCCTATTGCCGCCTCCCTGAAGGCGATCGTTCCAAAGTTCGCGAGCCGGGAGCTCACGACGGCGGCGGTCGTCTCGCCCACCTCGGCCGCATCCGTCGCGGGGTCGAGACCCAGTTGCGCAATGTTCGCCACGGTAAGCGCGCCCATCAGGGCCATCTGGATCAAGTGATCGTGTTGCGCGTGCTCGAGCTGGTCGGCATAGTCGTTCAGCTGCTTGGCGAAGCTGTCGAGCTTGTTCTTAGCGTCGGCGAGCACCGCCTCCGGCGCAGGGCCGCCCATGCCATGTGTGCAGTAGCTCGTCGACGGCCTCATTGATCGCCCGCCGATCCGCGTCGTAACGAGCGCTGAGGTTTTCGACCTGCTGGGCGGCCTGTCTGATCCGGCCGGGATCACCCGGCGGTCCGGTGATCCAGCCGGCCACGTCCGACCCGATGTCGGCCGCGTCCTCGACCGGGTCCCAGCCCCATGTCTGGTGTCCAGGCGTCTCGAATCCTCCCGCTCGCGTGGCGCTCCCACGTGATTGTCGGCACCGATGCACGGACATCGAGCGGACGGTCGCCGTAGCGTTGCCGCGTCTCCGGCCGCGGCATGTCCGCGCTCTCCGCGCAGCCTAAGAGCGATGCGCACCAACGTCGTCGATCCGAGTGCTACGATCGTAGCCATGGATCAGGTTCCAGTACGCGAGCTGCGCAACTTCACCGCGCGGGTGCTCGACCGCGTCAAAGATGGTGAGACGCTCGAGATCACTGAACGGGGCCGGGTGGTCGCTCGTCTTGTACCGGTTGAAGCCGAGCGATGGGAACAGCTCCGCGCCCTCGGCCTCATCGAGCCGGCGGAAGCGCCGGGGGACCCGCTGGAACTCGACCCACTCGAGCCTGTCCCGGGCCTACCCCTGCCATCCACAGTGCTCGAGCAGCTTCGCGCTGATGAACGTTGAAAGCCGCGTATCTCGACACATCCGCCGCAGTCAAGCTGGTCATCGCTGAGGGCGAGTCGGAAGCGCTCAGGGTTTGGCTTCGCGGGCGGTTGCTCACGTCCTCGGCGCTGCTCCGCGTCGAATTGATTCGTGCTGTGATGCCACGAGGATCCGCTGCCGTCGAGCGCGGAGCGCGCGTGCTCGCGCAGCTCGAATTGATCCGGATCGGCAGGCTCATCCTTGATCGCGCGTCACAGCTCGAGCCGCCGAATCTCCGCACACTAGATGCGATTCACCTTGCCAGCGCGGAATTGATATCAACCGCTGTGCTGGTGTCCTACGACGGCCGCCTGACCAGCGCCGCCGCGCAGCGCGGCCTTGCCGTCGCTTCCCCTGTCTGACGCCCACGTCGCGTTGTCACATCCCGCGAGCTTGTCTCGTCCCAGAGTGGAACCCACTCAACGGAGCAGGCCATGACGAACCAGCACACCATCGACGACCCGGCCATCGCCGCAATCTGGCGGGACAACCACCGCCATCTCATCGACGTCGCCTACCGCATGCTCGGCAGCGTCAGCGACGCCGAGGACATCGTGCAAGAGGCCTTCACACGTCTGCTTCGCAGCAACCTCGACGACATCGACGACGTCCGCGGCTGGCTCGTCGTCGTGGTCAGCCGGCTCTGCCTCGACCAGCTCCGCTCGGCGCGCGTGCGCCGCGAAGCCTACGTCGGCCCGTGGCTCCCTGAACCGGTCGTGTCAGGCGGCGACGGGCTCGCGCCCGACGAGCGCGTGACGCTCGACGACAGCGTGCGGATCGCGCTGCTGCTCGTACTCGAGCGGCTGACGCCAGGCGAGCGCGTGTCATTCATCCTGCACGACGTCTTCCAGTACTCGTTCGACGACATCGCGCGGATCATGAAGAAGACGCCCGCCGCGTGCCGCCAGCTGGCGAGCCGCGCACGGCGTCACGTGCAGGACGAGGACGTGAGCCTGCGCGGTGCCATTGATCCGGCTGAGGCGCGGCGCGTCGCCGACCGGTTCATCGACGCAGCATCCACCGGTAACCTGCGCGCCCTGCTCGAGGTGCTCGACCCCGAGGCGGCAGGCTGGACGGATTCCGGCGGGTTCGTGCCGGCGCCGCGCGAGCGCATCGTCGGACGTCAGCGCGTCGCGGAGGGGCTGCTCTGGTTCCTGGATACGTTCGGCGTGACCCTCGAGTCGATGCCGGTGAATGCGGGACCGGGGGCCCTTGCGTTGCAGGACGGCGAGATCATCGCCGTGCTGACGTTCGAGGTACGCGACCGGTTGATCACCGCGATCCACTCCGTCGCAAACCCGGAAAAGCTGACTCATGTGAAGGCGGCGGTTACACGACGGGCATGAGGAAGCGACGGGAGCGTCGGCACGGCCGCAGACGCGGAGCGGACAAAATGCTGCTCTCGTTACTCGAGACGACGCGGCCGCGTGTCCGGACCTGTAACCTACCGACGTGGATCGAGGAAGGGAACTGCGCGGCGTTAGGTACATCATCGTCCAATTGCTCGTGGCAATCGTGCTCGCCGGCTGTGGTGTGAGGTCGCCAGGGAGCGTCTCCGGAACGCCGACCGCACCGAGTACGCAACGAGGCGCCAATCCCGTTCAGGGCGGTGATGGCGACCCGAGGTTCCAAACCACCGCGCCGACAATGGGTCCTGGCTGCGCCGTCCCCTCCCAGAAGCACAG
>JAFALX010000389.1 GCA_019234035.1 Candidatus Dormiibacterota bacterium
GACAACGGCAGCGGCATGCACACGCACCAGTCGCTCTGGAAGGGCGGCGTGCCGCTGTTCTACGACAAGGACAAGTACGCGCTGCTCAGCGACATGGCGCGCTGGTACATCGGCGGCCTGCTGACGCATGCGCCGGCGCTGCTCGCGTTCGCGGCGCCGACCACGAACAGCTATCGCCGTCTGGTGCCGGGCTATGAGGCGCCGATCAAGCTCGCGTATAGCGCGCGCAACCGCAGCGCCTGCGTGCGCATCCCGACGTACAGCAGCTCACCTGCGGCCCGCCGGCTCGAGTTCCGCTCGCCCGACCCGATGTGCAACCCGTACCTCGCGTTCTCGGCGATGCTCATGGCCGGGCTCGACGGCGTGAAGCGGCAGATCGAGCCGCCGCGTCCGATCGACCAGGACCTGTACGAGCTCGAGGGTGCCGAGGCCGGCGCGGTCAAGGACCTGCCCGGTTCGCTCACCGAGGTGCTGGACGCGCTGGAGGCCGACCAACAATTCCTGCTCGACGGCGCGGTGTTCACGAGCGACCTCATCGAGACGTACATCGCGTACAAGCGCGAGCGAGAGGTGGACGCGGTCGCGTTGCGGCCACACCCGTACGAGTTCTACCTCTACTACGACGCCTAACTGACAACCCTTCCTGGACTGGGGCCGAGCGGGGATTCCTCGCTCGGCCCTTCCGCTTTCCGAAGGGGGACCCACCTCCTCGGAACTACCCTCCAACGGTTTGATCAGCACAAGTACGTCGGCGTGTGAGCGAAGCTGCGCGCGATATCGTGGTCGTAGACGACGAGCGTAATCTGCGGATCGATGGCAACGGTCCGTATCGGACGGCCAAGGCTGGTCGGGGCTTTGACGACGCACGGATCGGACGAGCTCAACAACAGGAACGTCGGTCCGGCGACGGGTTCATACCACTTGTCTCCCGAATACTCGTAAGGGCAGACGCGGATGCCGTCCTCGCATTGGCGTTGCTGGACCGGATACACATGGACCGTCTCGTCGCTCAGCCACGTAAGGTGATGGCTCATCCAATATCCGGCGTAGCCGCGGGTCAGGCCCTCCGCCCGAATTACCGTCAGAACTCGCGCGTCTTCGCGCGCGTCGCCACCGCTGAAGGCCGATACCGGCACGATGAGTACGCCACCTGCCTGGACCGCTACCACGGCAGCCGCGAGAATGGCGGCCATGGTCCTCAATCGTGGCGTGACGAGCAGCGGGAAGGTCGCAATGGCGGACAGCAGGCACGGGATGAGGTAGTGGCCCTCAATCGGTGCCCCACCGTACTTGAGCACCACATACAAACCGAGAATGAGGATGTCCGTACTCGCCCAGAAAAGCAAATACGCGATGCGGCCGACGTCGCCTGGCGAACGTCTGATATTCACGAGGAGAGCCGTCGGTGCGGAGAATGGAATAGCGAGGCCGGCGACAGATGTCAGGAGGCCCAGGGGTGGCGCCGGATCTGCGCCGTACCAGCTCCCCGCGGCCATGGCTGAAAAAGTGTGGACGATCGTGCTGACGCTCGAGCCAGTCGTGTTGGATGCGGACGCCCCCGGGGTCGCCGAGAAGACGATGTGAACTCCCGACAGCGCCAGGAGCATTGCGCCGACGCCGATCGTCGCCGCCGTGACGGCGAAGAGCTGGGCAGCGATCCGTGTGATCCGCTTGTCTCCTCGAATTCGGCACATTGCAACGACGACGAGGAGCGGTGCCAAACCCTCGGCGACAAAGCCCTGGTCGCTCAGCACAGCAGCGCCGCAGAGTACGCCGACGACGAGTGCGTGCCATGTCAGGAGTCGCTGTCGAGACATGCTGACCGCTGATAACGCCAGCAACGCCAGGCAGAGCAGTGTGTACCCGTGCGCGGTGGGGAAGAGGGTGGACCACAAGGCGATGGGGCCAAAGGCGAGGCCGACAGCCACCGTGAGGAACCACGCACCTCCGAGCCGGCGCACCGCGATGCCGGCCAATGCCACGGCGGTGACGCTGAAGAGCGGACCCAGTAGCTCGATGAGTAGGTGAGCCGCTGGCGCGCGCAGAAGACCGGCCTCAAAGAGCCCTGCGACCAGCTCGGTGTGCAACGGCAGCCGCGTGGGTGAGCTCAGCAGCGCGCTTCCAAGATACGCACCTTCCGGCGCGTCGGCGTATGAGAACGTGGCGGTGCTCAGTGAAGGGCCGCGCACGCCGATCACACACGCGTAGACCGTCAGGGCCACCAACGGGAGCACGATGTCCCACCGGATCCTGGCTCGTTGCCGGGCAAGATCCGAGGTTGCCTTGACAGCATCGGACGCAGTCTGCGTCGTCGCAACCCGACCCATCGCCCGCAGTCTGTGTCGTGGCAGTTGGGCAATCGTCACGGGCGTGTCGCGTTATCGCAGCAGCACGGCGCGCCGGGTTCGGCAAGCGACACGGATCGCTGTGCGATCGCCCCGATTCCGACGACTTCGGGATTACACGGCTCGCAATTGGACGACCGATTCGCGCCGGACTTCTGGCTCGAGTCCTACGCGATGGCCGCCAAAGGACATACCAGCACGACGCCTGCGGCTAACGCCAACAGCATGCACGCGATGCTCACTCCCGAGGCAAGCGCGCCGAGCCCGAAAAGAGGCGGCCCCAACTCACGTCTCGGACGAACTGTCGACGGCGAGGCTCGCCCGAAGCCGTACTGCAAGCCATAGCGCGGCGAGTCCCGGCAGCGAAGCCAGCTGCAGCAACGGCCACCACAGGGGCGTGCGGCTCACCGAGATGAGCGACGGCATTGCGAGCTCGCCGATCCCGAAGGGTGACACCAGGGCGAACACCACGACGGCGAGCGCTGTGCCGGTGAGGAGCGCGCGTTCTGCACGACGGCCGCGCGATGCGACCAGCCCTGCCGCTGCGGCGAGCGGGATGATGAGGGCGGTGAAGTGCGCGTACCAGGCCACGCTGCCTGCCAGCAACATCGCAACGATGCCGAGCCCGAACTCGGCACCGCGCTCGGCTGTGGGGCGCTCACCCGGTCGCGTGACCCAGACGACCATCCCGAGGATGAGGGCGCCGGCGATCCAGCACAGGGCGGTCAACCAGAGGGGGGTCGCCTGGACGACAAGCACCGAGTGGTCAGCGAGGCGGGCGATGACCCCCGCGATGCTCTGGTTGTACAGCCAGCCGGTCGTGCGGCTCAGGGCGGGGAGGACGGTGGAGATGAAGGTGTGCGTGGGTCCCGCGCCGAGGACGAGGACGCCGACCAGGACCGTAGCCGCCACAGTTGCAAACATTGCTGCGGATCCGCGCCACCAGCGCCGGCGTACCAGCAGGACGATGAGCACGATGGGCGCCACCTTGATGCCGGCGGCCAGCCCGAGCACAACGCCGGTGGTGGTCTGCCGGCCGTCGACGTATGCCCAGTAGGCCACCGCAAGCAGCAGGAAGATCAGGCCGTTGATCTGCCCGTGCCAGTAGTTGTAGGCGGCGGGACCGAACGCGAGCGCGCCGAGCAGCGCCAGCTCCAGGCGCGGCCAGGTCGCTGGTAGAGCCGTGCGGGCGACGAGGTATGCGGCAACGCAGGTAGTGAGCAGGCTGACCACCAGCCACATGGAGAGCGCCTGCTTATCGGTGAGGAGCGCGAGAGGTCGGGCGAGCAGCGCTGCGAACGGCGGGTAGATGAACCCAAAATTGGTCGGCGTGGCCGACGAGAACTGCGCGTACGGCGAGCCGCCGGCCGCCATC
>JAFALX010000018.1 GCA_019234035.1 Candidatus Dormiibacterota bacterium
GTCAGCTCCGCTGCCATGCTTCCGCGCGCCCCTCGAGCGCATCGCGGAGCTTGTGCAGTCCGAGGCGTGCGCGCCCCTTCACGGTACCGACGGGCACCTCCATCACCTCGCTGATCTCGCGATGCGACAGGCCGCACCAGAACGCGAGCTCGAGCGTCTGCCGCTGCTCGACGGGCAGCGTGTACATCGCCTGAAGGATCTGCTGCCTGCTCAGATCGGCGGCGACCTCGCTCCACGTGTCGGACAGCGCGGGCTGGTCCGCCGGCACGTCACCGTCCAGCTCGTAGCGATCGCGGCGGTGCTCGCGACGGAGCCGGTCGATGGCGTTGTTGCGCACCACCGTCGAGATCCAGCTGCGCACTGTGCCGCGTTCGGCGCGATACAGCAGGGTCTTGCGCCAGATGGCGAGAAATGCGTCCTGCACAACCTCTTCGGCCGCGGTCTCGTCGCTCAGCACGCGCATCGCGAGCGCGTACGCAAGCCGGCCAAACCGATCGTAGAGAGCTTCGAACGCCTCGGGGGATCCATTCGCAACACGCTCCAAGATGTCCCGGTCGCCGTCCATTGAACGCTCTCCGATTCCTGATTGGACCTGTGCTTCCGTTATACGCCGAGTGTGATCCGGTATGTGCATCCCGCACGTAGTTGTGAGGTAGGGATCGTGAAGTCAGGTCGGGAAACCCGGGCGGCGGGGGCCGGTGTCCACTCCTTCCGACAGGCCCTCGCCGCCATGACCCCCCGTTCTGAGGCGGCGGGCGCCGCAGGGTGTCGGCACTAGCCACCGCCGGCATCCTGGGCGTCCTCCGCTTCGGAAGGGCGTGAGGCAGCAGCAGGTCGCTCTGCAGCAGGTCGCTCTACACTCGGCCTCGATGCCGGTGATCGCGTACGCCCATCGGGGTGGGGCGGACGGCGCACCGGAGAACACGGTGGCCGCGTTCGAGCGCGCCCTCGCGCTCGGCTACCAATGGCTCGAGACCGACGTGCACGTCACGCGTGACGGCGTCGTCGTCGCGTTTCATGACGACCGGCTCGACCGTGTCACCGATCGCAGTGGGGACATCGCTGCGCTGACGTATGCCGAGGTGTGCGCCGCGGACGCCGGCCACTGGTTCACGCTCGACGGCGGCGCCACGTATCCGTATCGCAATCTCGGCGTCAGAGTCCCGGCGCTGGGCGACCTCCTCGAGCGCTGGCCCGGGGTTCAGGTCAATCTCGACGCAAAGGCGGACCGCACCGTCGCGCCGCTCATGCGTCTGCTGCTGCGCATGAATGCGCTCTCCCGCGTGTGCCTGGCGTCGTTCTCCGACCGGCGCCTGCGATGGATGCGGCAGCTGGCCCGCGGACCGGTTCGTACGTCGGCAGGCAGGCGCGCGGTGACGGTGGCGTTCCTCGCGTCGCGCACCGGGCGCATGCCACGCCTCCCGGCGTCGCGACTGCAGATTCCGGTGCACGCCGGCCGGATCCGGCTGCTCGACAAGCGCTTCGTCAGCGCGGCGCACGCAGCCGGTCTCGCCGTCGACGTGTGGACGCCCAACACCGAATGCGAGATTCGCGAGGCGCTCGATCTCGGGGTTGACGGCGTCATGTCGGACCGCCTGGAGCTCCTCAAGCGCGTGCTGGTCGATCGAGGCAGGTGGCAGAATGACGCGACCGATGGACGCTGACTCCACGCTTCCGTCCGATCCCGGCTCGCGTCACATCCCCCCGCTCGACACCGCCGACTGGTACTCGCCGGACGAGCATCTGCGCTGGCTCGTGCGGCGTGCCGCCGGCGAATCCGTGTGGCCGGTCATGGACGCCGCGCTCGCCGAGCTCGGACAGGTCGTGCCGCACCGGCTCGAGCCACTGGTGCGTGTCGCGGATCGCCATCCGCCGCAGTTGCGGCAGTACGACGGACGCGGTGAGCGCATCGACGAGCTCGACCTTCATCCCGCATATCGCGAGATCGAGCGCACCGTGCTCGGATTCGGCGCGGTACGCGCGGCGTATGCGCCGGGCTGGCGCGGAGTCGCGCGACGCCTGCCGCGGCCCCTCGTCGCTGCGATGAACTACATGTTCCTGCAGTCGGACCAGGCGATCACCGGGTGTCCCATCGGGATGATGGATGCCATGGCGCGCTGCCTGGAGCGCAACGATCCCGTACTCGCCGCGCGCTTCGTGCCACGCATCGCCGACGACACCGGCACGCACATGACGGGTGCGATGTTTCTCACCGAGAAGGCGGGCGGCTCCGACGTCGGCGCCAACGAGACCGTGGCGCATCGCGCCGGCGACGGCACGTGGCGGCTCACCGGTGAGAAGTGGTTCTGCTCGTGCCCGCACTCCGATCTCATCCTCGTGCTCGCACGACCGGAGGGCGCCCCCGCGGGTCCTCGCGGACTCGGGCTCTTCCTCATGCCACGCGCGCTCGACGGCGGCATGCGCAACACGTATGTGATCCACCGGCTCAAGGACAAGTTCGGCACTCGCGCGATGCCGTCCGGTGAGGTCGGACTGCGCGACGCATTTGCATGGCAGGTCGGCGACATCGAGCGCGGCCTGCCGCAGATGATGGACATGGTCAACCTGACGCGTGTCGGAATCGCCACCGCCACTGCGGGGTCGATGCGGCGCAGCGCCTTCGAGGCGCTGTCGCATGCGCGCGCACGCACGACGTTCGGCGTCCGTCTCGACCTGCATCCGCTGATGCGCGACCAGCTCGTGGAGCTCGTCGTCGACAACACCGCGAGTCTCACGGCAGCGATGGGTGTGGCGCAAACGCTGGAACGCGCGGATGGCGGCGACACCACCGCCACGGGCGCGCTGCGGTTGCTCACCCCGATCCTCAAGCTCCAGGGAACCGAACGCGCGCGCGTGTGCGCAACCGAGGCGATGGAGGTGCGCGGCGGCAACGGCTTCATCGAGGACTGGCCGGAGCCGCGAATGTTGCGCGACGTGTACGTGCACGCGATCTGGGAGGGCACCGGCAACGTCATCGCGCTCGATGTGCTGCGCGCGCTCGAGCACGATGCGTTGCCCGGCTTCGTCGCCGATACGGAGCGGCTCGCGGAGTCGGCGGCGGCCGGCGGTCCCGCGGCGCCGCTCGGCACCATGCTGCTCGGCGCCCTGCACGAGCTCGTCGCAGACATCGACGCGCTCCCCGACGATGCCGCGGCACGGCAGCTGCCGCTGCGACGCATGGGCCGCCGCATGGCCATGCTCGCCACGGGCGCGCGCCTCGCCGAAGAGGGCAACGCCTTCGCGGCGGACACGGGGAGCGGCCGCCTCGCGTGGATCGGCGCGCGCTACCTGTCGCGGCTGACGAGCGAACCGGCACGGCGCGCGTTCGCCGATGACCCGACGTGGCTGGCACACGCGGACGCGGTGCTGCACGGCGGCCATGTCCCGCTCGACCTCGCAGCGTACGCCGCAGCGAGTGTCGCCGCGCAGCCGCGAGTCGCGAAGGTGGCCTGATGCCACGCAGCACGCCGCGCATCAGCCACTACAAGTTCGGGACCATTCGCATCGACGGCGAGACGTACGACCGCGACGTGCTGATCGACCGCGGCCAGGTGCTGCGCCGCCACAAGAAGGCGTCGAGGCAGTTCCGCGACGGCTTCGGCCACACCCCGCTCTCGTTGCGCGAGGAGATCCCGTGGCACTGCGAACGACTGGTCGTCGGCACGGGCGCGCTGGGCGCGCTGCCGGTGATGGTCGAGGTGGAGATGGAGGCGGCGCGGCGGGGCGTGGAGCTGGTGAGCATGCCCACGCTCCAAGCGATCGACTATCTGCGCCGCGAGGGCGACCAGAGCAACGCCATCCTGCACCTGACCTGCTAGCTGACTAGGTCAGATGGGGCACGTTGGGCGCTCCCGATGGAGCCCCCGCGGGCTGAGCGCCCGGAGTGCCAAGCTCGATCTCAGTGAGGCGCACCTGGCCGAGCAA
>JAFALX010000076.1 GCA_019234035.1 Candidatus Dormiibacterota bacterium
CGCAGGGCAAGCTCTACCGGGGGCTCGACCAGCCGGCGTTGCACGAGATGCTCCTCGAGGAGCTGGGCGAGTCCGGCGAGGCTCCGCGCCGTCCGCTGCAGCGCCGTGCGGTGCTGCGCCCGCTCACGCGCGGCGTCGAGGAGCTGCGCGCGATGCGCCGCCGGGGTGGCGCGTGAAGATCCCCGGTTTCATCCGCCGCAACTGGCGGCTCAAGCTGCTGGCAACGGGCGTCGCGCTGGTCTCGTGGGTCGGCGTCGTCTACGCCGGCAACCCGCCGGAGACCAAGACCGTGAGCGTGGGGGTGCCGCAATCGGCATCAGCCATCCCCGCCAAGTTCGTTCTGGTCAGTCCCGTCCCGAACCTGCAGCTCCATCTCGGCGGCAACAGG
This sequence comes from Candidatus Dormiibacterota bacterium, assembly GCA_019234035.1. GTDB lineage: Bacteria > Chloroflexota > Dormibacteria > Aeolococcales > Aeolococcaceae > JAFALX01. Next base: position 389 of record JAFALX010000076.1, read on the forward strand.
ACCAGCCTGAACAGCTTCACCATGTCGTCGCTGACCGTCAACGTCTCATGGAAGAGCGTGACCAGGCCCGGTGTGGTCAACGTGCCGCTCTCCATCAGCAACAGCGACCCGAGTGTGCAGCTCATCGATCCGCCGACGACGGTGAGCGCGGACCTGGACAGCCTGGCGTCGACGACGCTGCCGGTGAACATCGACGTCACCACGCCGCCGCCTGCCGGCTACGTGACCTCGTCGGAGTCGGCGAGCCCCGCCTCGGTGGTGGTCACGGGCGCGCAGCACCAGCTCACCGGCCTCCAGGCGCGGGTGAACACCGACCTGAGCAACCGCAAGACCAACGTGGAGGCCGACCTGCCTGTGCTGCTCTACGACGCGCATGGCACCGAGGTGACCAACCCGCCGTGGCTCACCGGCGTCGAGCCCAGCACGGTGCGGGCCACGATCATCATCTCGTCGAGCCAGACCTCTCGCGCCTCGGCCGTGGTGCCGGCCCGCTCCGGCAACCCGCCGTCGGGATGGGAGCTCGTGGCCATCAGCGTGAATCCCGCGACGGTCGTGCTGTCGGGCCCGCAGGAGCTGCTCAACGCGCTCGATTCCGTCTCCACCTCGACGATCTCGCTCAACGGCATCACCGGCACCGTGTCGCGTACGGTGACCGTGACCCCGCCGCCGGGCGTCACCGCCGACCCGAGCTCGGTGACGGTCACGATCACCATCGTGCCGCTGTCCTCGCCCAGCCCGAGCCCGACGCCGACCCCGACACCGCGACCGACGCCCACGCCCACCCCGCCGCCGCCCACGCCGTAACTCGGCGAAACGAGGCTTCGTTCCCCCAGAGATGTGCGGCATCATCGGCTACACCGGCAGGCGGCCCGCCGCTGAGATCCTGCTCGACGCGCTGCAGCGGCTCGAGTACCGCGGCTACGACTCCGCGGGCATCGCCGTGCTCGACACCGACGCGGACGCGGTGTCGGTCACCAAGGACAAGCACAAGGTGGCCGAGCTCGTTCGGCTGGTGGAATCGGACGGCGTTCCCGAGGGGACGACGGGGATCGGGCACACGCGGTGGGCCACGCACGGGCGGCCCACCGCAGAGAACGCCCACCCCCATCAGGACTGCACCGGCCGCATCCACGTGATCCACAACGGGATCATCGAGAACTTCCGCGAGCTCCGCATCGAGCTCAGCCTGCGCGGCCACGAGTTCATGAGCGACACCGACACCGAGGTGGTGCCGCATCTCATCGAGGACGGCTACCAGGGTGACCTGGCCGCGGCGGTGCGCAACGCGCTGAACCGCGTGCACGGTGCCTATGCGCTGGTCGTGATCAGCGCGGATGAGCCGGGCCGCATCGTCGGTGCGCGCATGAACGCGCCGCTGGTCGTCGGGCTCGGTCGCGACGAGCAGTTCATCAGCAGCGACATCGCCGCGCTGATCCCGTTCACCAAGCGTGTCGCGCTGCTCGGCGAGGGTCAGGTGGTCAGCGCCACGCCGGACGGCATCGAGGTCCAGACGAATCACGGCGAGGCTGTGGCGCCGCGCGTGATCACCGTCGACTGGGAGGCGTCGCAGGCGCAGAAGAACGGCTATCCCCACTTCCTGCTCAAGGAGATCCACGAGCAGCCGGAGGCGCTCGAGAACGCGCTGCGTGGACGCATCGCCGCCGACACGGGACTTGTCGACCTGTCGGATGCCGGCATCGACCCGGACGCCGTGGCGCGTGCGCGCGAGGTGGTGCTGGTCGCGTGTGGCTCGGCCTGGTACACGGCGATGGCCTCGCGCTACATGATCGAGCAGCTCACGCGCGTGCGCTGCTCGGTCGAGCCCGCCAGCGAGTTCCGTTACTCGGACAGCGTCATCGACCGCGATTCGCTCGTCATCGCCATCTCACAGTCGGGCGAGACCGCCGACACGATGGCGGCCGTGCGCGAGGCGCGCACGCGCGGCGCAACGGTCGTGGCAGTCACCAACGTGCTGGGATCCGCGCTGTCGCTCGAGGCCGATGGCGTGCTGTACATGCAGGCCGGTCCCGAGATCTCGGTCGCGGCCACCAAGACGTTCGTCAACCAGATCGCGTGCGGGATGCTGCTGGCGCTGCACATCGGCGACGTGCGCGGCACGCTGGACGTCGACCGGCACCGCGAGATCGTCGACGAGCTGCAGCGCGTTCCAACACTCATCCGGCGCGCACTCGACCTCGAGGAGCAGGTCACCGACATCGGGCAGCGGTACGCGCGGTCGCGCAACGCGATGTACATCGGCCGCGGCATCAACTTCCCGACCGCGCTGGAGGGCGCGATGAAGCTGAAGGAAGTGGCGTACGTGCACGCCGAGGGCTACGCGGCCGGCGAGCTCAAGCACGGGCCGATCGCGTTGCTCGACCCGGAGGTTCCGGTGGTGGCCATCGCCACGCGCGGACGCACGCTGCCCAAGATGGTGAGCAACGTGCAGGAGGTGCACGCGCGCGCGGCGCCCGTCATCGCGCTGGTCACCGAGCACGAGGACCCGTTCGACAGCGGTCTCGTCAGCGAGACGCTGCACGTTCCCGCGTGCTCGGAGCTCCTGTCGCCGCTGGTCAACGTGGTGCCGCTGCAGCTGCTCGCCTATCACGTGGCCGTGCAGCGCGGCTGCGATGTCGATCAGCCGCGCAATCTGGCGAAGTCCGTCACCGTCGAGTAGCCAGGCGCGAGCGGCCGGGACGAGCTCTGCCGCGCTCGCTGACCTACAGTTGCTGCACCCGCGTCCACTGCGCCAGTCCCAGGGGATGGGAGGGACCGCATGGCAAGCACAGCGACCAGCACGCCGCGCCCGGGAGCGACGCCGTACACCGGCGGCGTGACCTTTCGGGTGTGGGCGCCCGACGCGACCGGCGTTGCCGTGACCGGCGACTTCACCGGCTGGTCCGCCTCCGGCATCGCGTTGACGAGCGAACCAGGCGGCACGTGGGCGGCTGATGTCGCCGGTGCCGCCGCAGGCCACGCGTACACCTACGTCGTCACGACTCCCGCAGGCAGGCTCACGCGGGTGGACCCGTACACCCGCCAGGTCCGGAACGACGCCCAGGGTGACGCCACGATGGCCGTCGTCTACGACGAGGGCGCATTCGACTGGGGCCGGTCCTCCTACGACTCCCCGGGCTGGAGCGAGCTCGTCATCTACGAGCTCCACGTCGGGAGTTTCTGCGAGAACGCTGCTGAGGCGGTCGGCACCCTCGACGACGTCGCCGGCAAGCTTTCCTACCTGCATGAGCTCGGCATCAGCGCCGTCGAGCTCATGCCGGTGGCCGGCTTCCACGGAGCGGTGTCGTGGGGCTACGACCCGGGAGTTCCCTTCACCGTCGAGCCGGCCTATGGAGGCCCGGATGGCTTGAAACGATTCGTGCGGGCGGCGCACCGGCTCGGCATCGCCGTCATCCTCGACGTGGTCTACAACCACCTCGGGCCGGGCGACTCCATCCTGTGGCAGTTCGACGGGGGCGGCCCGGGGTGGGACGGCGGCGTCTACTTCTACGGCGCGCGCTTCCCCGGTGATCCTCGCCCGCAGACGCCCTGGGGGTCGCGCCCCGACTTCGGCCGGCCCGCGGTCCGCCAGTACCTGGTGGACAACGCGACCGCCTGGCTCGAGGACTACCGTCTGGACGGCCTCCGCCTCGACGCGACGGCCTTCATTCGCAACACCGGCGGCGACGGTGACCCGTCCCAGGACATTCCCGACGGGTGGCGCCTGCTCCAGGAGATCAACGATGCCGTCGACGGCAGCCAGCCGTGGAAGCTGGTCATCGCCGAGGACATGCAGGGCGACGGCTGGATCACCAGGCCCAGCGGCGCGGAGGGAGCCGGGTTCGACGCGCAGTGGGACCCTGACTTCGTGCGCCAGCTGCGCGACGTGCTCGAGCAGACCGACGACGGCGACCGCGACATGGGCGTGGTGGTCTCAGCGCTGGAGCGTCGCTACGGCGCGAGTGCCTTCGCGCGCGTCGTTTTCACCGAGTCGCACGACGCCGACGGCAACGGGCGCTCGCGGGTGCCGTCCGAGGTCGACCCGTCCCACCCGGACAGCGTCTGGTCGAAGAAGCGCTCGATCCTTGGCGCCGCGCTGGTGCTCACCGCGCCGGGGATTCCGATGCTGTTCCAGGGCCAGGAGTTCCTCGAGCAGCGGCCGTTCGTGGATGATCCGGCGACGCTCGATTGGAGCAACCTCACGACGTACGCGGGAATCGTGCAGCTGTACCGGGACCTGATTCACCTGCGCCGCGATTGGTTCGCGACGACCGCCGGTCTCCGCGGGGAAGGCCTCAACGTCTTCCATGTCAACAACTCAGCCAAGGTCGTCGCCTTCCACCGGTTCGCAGAGGGTGGCCCGGGCGACGATGTCGTCGTTGTGGCCAACTTCGGCAACATCGGCTATCCGTCATACCGCATCGGGCTGCCGAGATCAGGCGCCTGGCGAGTGCGACTCAACAGCGACTGGACGGGATACGACCCCACGTTCGGTGACTGGCCGAGCAACGATGTCCCAGCGGTGGCTGCGCCGCAGGACGGGCTGGCGTTCTCCGGCGACGTCGGGCTCGGGCCCTACACCGCCGTGATCCTTTCGCAGGACCGTTGATGATCCTCGGCGTCGACGTCGCCTCCATCGCTCGCATCGAGCAGGCGCTGCAGCGGCATCCTCGCTTCGCCGATCGCATCTTCACCGCAGCGGAGCAACGGTATTGCGGCGCCAAGGCGGAACGATGGGCGTCGCGCTGGGCGGCGAAGGAGGCGGTGCGCAAGCTGTATGGCAGCGCCCGTGCCTATCCGCTGCCGTGGATGCACGAGATCGAGGTCGTGCGCGGGGGCGGCGCACCGCGCCTTCGGGTGCGCGGCGCTGACACATCGATCGCGTTGACACTGACGCACGATGCCGGGGTTGCCATCGCGGTCGTCGCTGCAGAGTCGCTCGCCGATGCGACCGTGCGCCTCACCGCGCCGCCGGGGATGGTGCTTGCGGCGCGGCCGGATGACGGAAACAAGGGAACGTTCGGCCGCGTGGTCGTCGTCGCGGGTGCGCGCGGCTTCACGGGCGCGCCACAGCTCGCGGCACTGGGCGCGGCTCGAGGTGGCGCCGGCCTGGTCACGCTGTGCGTCGCGGACGGCATCTATCCGATCGTTGCCGGACGCATGCTGGAGGTGATGCCGGCGCCGCTGCCGGATTCCGGCACCGGCACGCTGACGAGCGAGGGACTCGACGCAGTTCGCGAGCACGCGCAGGGTGCGTCGGCGCTGGTCATCGGACCCGGATTGGGCCGCGCGCCGGCGACGGTGGACGCGGTCCTCACCATCCTGCGCACGCTGCCATGTCCCACGGTGGTCGATGCGGACGGGCTCAACATCGCAGCCGCGAGCGACTTCGACTGGCACCAGGCGCCGCACCCCGTGGTGCTCACGCCACATCCGGCGGAGATGGCGCGCCTGTTGCACTCGGACACGCAGTCGGTGCAGCGCGACCGTCAGACCGTCGCCGTGCAGTTCGCGCGCGAGCGCAACGTCGTGCTCGTGCTCAAGGGCGCGGAAACCGTCATCGCCGCGCCCGACGGCCGTGTCCACGTCGACTCCCATCGCGTGGTCGCGCTCGCGTCCGGGGGGACCGGCGACGTGCTCGCCGGGCTGCTCGGCTCAATGCTCGCACAGGGTCTCGATCCCTTCGACGCAGCGGTCGCCGCGGTCACCGTGCATGCGAACGCAGGACTGCTGGTGGAGGCGCGTCGCGGCCGCGCCGGAGCAATCGCCTCAGACGTTATCGACGCGCTACCCGAAGCTCAAGAACGCCTGCGCCGCGCCATACAGCGCGACGCAGGCGCGAGACAGGGTGACTATCGGTCGTAGATGAAGCCCTGGATGCCGGAGGAATTGTCCGGCAGCGTGCGGTAGCTGACGCGAGCCCAGCCGCCGCCGTTGCCGTAGAAATTCATCTCCGACTGCAGGAAATACCCCGCCGGCACATTGCCCGCGGGACCTACCGCTTCGACATATGCAACGTGTCCGATGCCGCTGGCGCCGTCACCGCCGGGCCAGAACACGACGACCGCACCGGGGACCGGCGTGTGCCCTTCGTTGAATCCCATGGCGGCGGCGTTGTAGTACCACTGGTTGGCGTTGCCGCCCCACGGGACGCAGCGCCGCGACGCCACGTACCAGGTGCACTGTCCGTACGCGAAGTTGTCGCCACACGGACCGATGCCCACACTCGCAGGCATCTGGAGCGCCGCGATCTGATTGTCGATGTCGGCGATCTGCGCTGCGACGTCGCGTGCGGGGCCGTTGAGCACACTGAACGAGACGTTGCGATTGACCAGATCAGCGAGCAATGCGCCGGAGGTCGCCGACAGCTGTTCCTCGATCGCCGAGGCCTGGTCGAACTTCGGCTTGATCTGCGCCTGCTCCTGCTTGATCGCCGTGTCGTCGGTCGCCAATTCCTGGACGAGCTTGGTGACCTGCGCCGACACCTGCGACGCGTTCTTGAGACGGTCGACTGCCTGAGTGAAGTCCTGCGCGCTCAGGATCGCCGCGAGCACCTGATTGGCGCTGGAACTCTCCCATGAGGCACGCACCACCTCGGCAAGCTGCTGTTTGTCCTTGTCGACGGTCTGCTGATTGGCGGTCAGCTGGTCGTTCAGGGACTGCAGCTGCGCGTTGAGGTCATTGAGCTGCTTCTGCTGCTCGAGCACCTTCTGCTGCTGCGCGGAGTAAGCGCCCTCGGCACCGTTCACCTGACCCTGGGCCACACTGAGGTTCGGCTGCATCGCTGCGAGCTCTGTCACGAGAGCCGCGCGCTTCGCGCGCAGGGCGTCAATCGTTGTGGGAGAGGTCGCGGCGTGCGATGTGGGAATTGAGCCGATACCGGTGGTCAGCAGAGCCGCTGCGCCTGCGAGTACCAGGGCGAGCTTGTGGCTCCGTTTCAATAGGCTGCCCTCCTCCTCCTTCTGTATTGGTTGACGCCAATGTCAGGCGGAACGCATCGGATGCCTAGCCCCGGTCGATCGATCCCCTAATCGCCTCCCCGAAGGACCGGCCCGCTGACCGGCCGACGGGGACCTTACCTGTTCCGTGGGGGCGTAGGCAACCTCACAATGGAGTGGTGGTCCTTCTTCGGGAGCCCGATTCTGCAAACGGTTCGGGGGTCACGTTTCTGTCGCTCACGTCACAACGTCGCCATTTCGACACCGGCGGCCCGACCCTCGCCGAGACGGGGGAGGAGGAGGTGCTCCGGCTCCTCGCGGAAATTGCCGCGGGAGGCTCCGCGCCGGTGCTCGTCGTCGGACCTGGTGACGACGCCGCCGTCTGGCAACCGCCCGCCGATGTCGAGGTGGCCCTGACCCAGGACGCGCTGGTCGAGGAGCGCGACTTCCGGCGCACCTGGATCACCCCGTGGGCGCTCGGCCGCCGCGCCTTCACGGTGGCGGTGTCCGACCTGGCGGCGATGGGCGCCGCGCCCGCATGGTGCACCGCGACGCTCTGCGCGCCGGGGTCGACGCAGCTCGAGGACGTGCTCGAGATCCAGCGCGGTCTGGTCGCGGCAGCGGCCGGCGCCGGCTGCGCGGTGGCGGGCGGTGACCTGAGTGACGCGCCCGGCGGGATCATGATCGACGTCGCCGCGGGCGGTACCGCGGCGCCGGGTCAGTGGCTGCAGCGGAGCACCGGGCAGCCAGGGGATGCTCTGGCCGTCACCGGGCACCTCGGCGCCGCGGCGGCCGGCGTCGCCGCGCTGCGGCTGGCCGAATTCTCGGGGCTCGCCGGACGGCCGGACGACTCGCTGAGTGACGAGCTGCTGCGCTGGGTGGCCGCGTACCGTGCGCCGGTGGCGCGAATCGACGAGGGACGGCACCTGGCCAACGCCGGCGTCCGCTGCGGCGGCGACATCAGCGACGGCCTCCTCGTCGACGCCGGGCGCACGGCCGCCGCCTCGGGCTGCCGCGCCGAGCTCTGGCTCGATCGCCTGCCGGTGGCGCCGGGACTCCGCGAGAGCTTCCCTGCGGACTGGCTCGGCTTCGCCGTCGCCGGCGGCGAGGACTTCGAGCTGCTCGTGGCAGCGCCTCCGGCCCTGCTCCGCGAGCTTGCCGCGGAATGGCCGGCCGGCCTGGCGCCGCTCAGCGTGGTCGGCCGTCTGACCGAGGGAAGCGGGGTCGGCCTGCTCGACCACCACGGGGGCACATCGCAGGCCTCGCCGCCCGCGCGATCCCGCCATTGGGGGTGACCGATCGCGGGCGCTCATTGCGGTGCGCGACCGAGCTGGACACGATCGCACTCGGCGAGCGCATCGGCACGGCGCTGCTGCCCGGCGACCTCCTGGCGCTGAGCGGTCCGCTCGGGGCGGGAAAGACGGTGCTCGTCCGCGGCATCGCCCAGGGCCTCGGAGCGGACCCACGCGTGGTGCGCAGCCCAACGTTCGTGCTGCACCACGTGTATCCGACGGTGCTGCCGCTGCACCACATCGACCTCTACCGGCTCGGCGCGAACGTGGACGTCGCGTTTCTCGACCTCGACGGCCTCCTCGAGGACGGCGCGGTCACCGTGGAGTGGGGCGAGCTCGCCGACCTCCGCCGCTTCGACCCCGTGCGCATCTCGATCGATGCGGAGGCCGACGGGGCCCGCTGCTGCGTCCTCGAGACGGGAGCACCGCAGCGGGTCATGGCCGCCTGGGGCGCGGATCGCGGGTGACCACGCACCCGGGTGACGACGTGCGGGTGCTGATGATCGACACCTCCTCGCGGCGGCGCGTGGTATGCGTCCTGGCGCAACCGTTCGGGGAGCTGATCAGCGGCGTGCGCGAGGAGGGCGTCGACATCGACCGCGCGCTGCCGCCGGCGCTGCACTCGCTGCTCAGCGACGAGGTCACCCACGTCGCCGTGGTCACCGGCCCGGGTTCGTACACAGGCCTCCGCGCAGGCATGGCCGCAGCCCTGGGAATCGCCCACGCGCGCGGTCTCACGCTCTGTGGGCTCCCGTCGCTGGTTCCGATCAACCACGCCGCGGAGGCGACCGGCGCCCGGCAGGGGTGGGCCGTGGCGGACGCCGGCCGCGGCGCCATCTACGCGATGCGCTTCAGCGGCAACCTCAGAGCGGAGACGGCACGCGTCGAGCTCAGCGACTTCGGCAGCGACGGGGAGCCGGTCTTCAGCGCCGACGCCCTGCCCATCGACGGCGTCCGCCACGTTGACCCCGCTCTGGGCCTGGCGCTCGCCGTCGACAGCGCGCTCGGCCGGCCGCTGGCATACGAGGCGCTGCGGGGGGAGTATGAGGCGGGGTAAATCGCCGCCATAGCGCGGGTATCATGGTTCTCACCAAATACGAGCAGTCATGCAGGTAGTTCCGCGCCTCGCCATCGAGCCGATGCGGTACGACGACATCGGCACCGTTCAGCAGATTGAACGCGAGATCTTCATCTCGCCCTGGCCGCGCAACGCCTACGCCAGCGAGCTCTCGCAGAACCGCCAGGCGTCCTACATCGTGCTGCGCAACAACGGTGTCATCGTCGGCTATGCCGGCATCTGGCGCATGGTCCACGAGGCGCACGTGACGACGATCGGCGTGCGCGCGAGTGACCAGCATCGCGGCTACGGCACCACGTTGTTTGCGGCGCTCGTGCAGCGTGCGTACGACATGGGCGCGCGCTGGATCACGCTGGAGGTGCGTGCAAGCAACCTGCAGGCGATGCGGCTGTACGAGCGTTTCCTGTTCACCGTCATCGGGCGGCGTCGCGGCTACTACACCGACAATGGTGAGGACGCGGTGATCATGTGGAGCGACAGCGTTCAATCGCCCGCATTCAAGCGCCGTTATCAGGACATTCTCTCGGGGATCGAGGTCAGCGGACTGGGCCAGGGGCCGCCGCAGGAGTACCTCGGAGCCTGAACCTCCTCGCCATCGAGACGTCGTGCGATGAGACCGCGGCGGCGGTCCTGCACGACGGACGCGAGATCGTCTCGAGCGTCGTCTCGTCACAGATCGCGATGCATGCACCGCACGGTGGCGTCGTGCCCGAGCTCGCGGCGCGATCGCACCTCGAAGCCATTTCCACGGTGGTCGACTCCGCGTTGCACGCGCTGCCGGGAGGCTGGGACGACCTCGATGCGATGACGGTGACGCGCGGTCCCGGGCTCGCGGGATGCCTGCTCGTCGGCACCCTGTATGCGGAGGGCGCTGCGCTGGCCCGGGGGCTGCCGCTGTGCGGCGTGTCGCACATGGCCGGCCACGTGTACAGCGCGTGGCTCGCGGATCCGTCGCTGGAGCCGCCGTACCTCGCGCTCGTGGTCAGCGGCGGCCACACCGAGTGCGTGCTCCTGCGCGAGCACGGCGTGGCCGAGCGCCTCGGCGGCACGCGTGACGACGCCGCGGGCGAGGCCTTCGACAAGGTGGCGCGCCTGATCGGGCTGCCCTATCCCGGCGGTCCGGCGGTGGAGCGGGCGGCGCGGGCGGGCGATGCCACGCGCTTTCCGCTGCCGGTCACGCGCATCCCGGGCGGCTTCTCCTTCAGCGGCCTCAAGACCGCGGTTCGTTACACGGTGCGGGACCTCCCCGACGCCGAGCGCACCGAGACCGGGGTGCCGCGCGACGGGCAGACCGTCTCCGACCTCGCGGCCTCGTTTCAGCAGGCCGCGATCGCGCAGCTCGTCGCCGGGCTCGAGGAGGCGCTGGAACGTACCGAGGCCGAGCGGATCGCCGTGGTCGGAGGGGTCGCCGCCAACGGCGCCCTCCGCGACGCGGTGCGGGCGCACTTCGCGCCGCTCGAGGTCACCGTGCCGCCGCTGAGCCTCTGCACCGACAACGCCGCGATGATCGGCGCGGCCGGCTGGCACCGGCTGCGGCTGCGCGGCCCGGACCCGCCGGGCATCGTCGTCGACCCCTCCCTCGAGGAATACGCCTGACACGCGGGGACCCTGCCCCCGCGGTACCCCCGCGTAAACGAATCATGAAAATCGGGGGGCATGCGGGGGGTGTCCCCCCGCATGTTGCGGCACTGGCACTCGATTCGCTAGAGTGTTAGCACTCAGCTATTCAGAGTGCTAATTCCGGAGGTGTGCCCGTGTCCGTGTCTCTTCGCCCCCTCGCCGATCGCGTCGTCGTCAAACCCCTCGAGCACGAGGAAATGACCAAGAGCGGCATCGTGCTTCCCGACACCGTCAAGGAGAAGCCCCAGGAGGGGACGATCGAGGCTGTCGGCAACGGCCGCTACAACGAGCAGACCGGCAAGCGCGTCGAGCTCGACGTCAAGGTCGGTGACCGCGTCATGTACGCGAAGTAAGCGGGCAGCGAGGTCAAGGTCGACGATGTCGAGTACCTCATCCTCTTCGAGAAGGACA
>JAFALX010000081.1 GCA_019234035.1 Candidatus Dormiibacterota bacterium
ATGAGGTCGGCCCCGCTGAGGTCATGGTCGCTCGTGTAGCCGTTCACGACGACGAGACACCGAAGCGACGCCGCGACGGCGGCCATGACGCCGTTGCGCGAGTCCTCGACGGCGATCGCGTTGTCCGCAGGCAGATTGAGCGCATCGAGTGCCCTCAGGTACGCCATGGGGTCCGGCTTGAGCGTCGGCGCCTCATCGCGGGTGATGATCACCTCGAAACGGTCTGCGCCGAAGAGCCCGCCGACCAGCGGCACAACGCCTGCTCTGGTGCCGGTCGTGGCGACGGCGAGTCGCAGGCCGTCGCGTTCGAGGTCGTCGAGGAAGCGCTGCACCCCCGGACGGGCCTGCATCGATCCCTGCGCGATCATCTCGCGGAAGACCTCCGTCTTGCGAGCGTGCAGCTGCGGCACCAGCGCTTCGCGCTCCGACTGCGGCATGCCACGCGCCGCCAGATGCTGATCGATGCGCCGCAGACCGCCTGTCGTGTGCAGGAGCTCTCCGTAGTACGCAGGCTCCCAGCGATCCGGGAGGCCGAAGTCCTCGAACGCGCGATTGAATGCAACGCGGTGGCCGTCGCGCTCGCTGTCGACGAGGGTGCCGTCGAGGTCGAAGATGACCGCGTCGAGAGCCATCGCGTCCTCAGCCGTCTCCGCCCACGGCCTGCCAGCGGTGGCGCCATTGATCCTGGCTGAGGTCGTGCAGGTCGACCCCCTCGTCCAGCGCCTGCTGCTCCAGTGCGCGGAAGCGGTCGGCGAATTGCACCGCGCGCTCGCGCAGCGCGTCCTCCGGGTTCACGCGCAGCTTGCGCGCCAGCGCGACGACATCGAACAGCAGCTGCCCCACCGCGGCTTCGACGACACGCGCCGGCGCCGGCGGTGCGGCGTGATCGCCCTTCGTTCGTCGCGCGATCTCGCCCTCGCTCACCGCCCAGTCCTGCCCGCGCGCCGGTGCCTCAACCGCGTGCGCCGTCGCAGCTTCGACCTCGTCCACCGACGCGCGCACGTCGTCGAGCGCATCGGTGAGCGATGGTGTCTCGTCGAAGCCCACGCGCGCCGGACGTTTCTGCACGCCCTGCGCGTACGCGAGCGCGGGCAATGCGTGCGGCACGCCGTCGAGCAGCGACAGCCGCTCCCCCTTCTCGGCGCGCTTCAGCTTCTCCCAATTGACGACGACGTCAGCCGCGCCGCCGACTGCGACATCGGCGAAGACGTGCGGGTGGCGGTGGATCATCTTGGCGCGGGTCACCTCGGCGATGTCACCGATGTCGAAGCCGTTCGGATCCTCCTGCGCGATCGCCGCGTGCATCAGCACCTGCAGGAGCAGGTCGCCGAGCTCCTCACGCAGCGTCGTGCCCGCGCGCCCCTCGATGGCATCGAGCACCTCGTAGGTCTCCTCGAGGAGGTATGGCCGCAGCGTGCGGTGTGTCTGCTCACGGTCCCACGGGCAGCCGCCGGGCGCGCGGAGGCGCTCGATGACCTCGTTGAGGGCGCGCAGGGACTCGACGGCTTCGTCACGCATGGCGGCCTGAGCCTACCGTCCCACGGGCCGACGGCGCTTGCTTTCCGCGCGAGTGTGCTGTGCGCGTCAGAAGGTCAATGCGCTGGGCACGACGCGCACCGGGAACGGTTCGCGCGCTTCGTACACCTCGTCAGCGATGACGTGCGCCTGGTCCTCATAAGCCGCGCCCGCCAGCCGCAACACCGTGAGGCTCGGTTGGACTGGGTCGGCGATCCAGTACCAGGCCGCCCGGCCCTCGGCGTAGATACGACGCTTCTCGAACAGGTCGCGGCCTCGCCCACTGGGTGAGAGGATCTCGACGACCAGCAGCGGCGGCCGCTCCAGCGCCCGCGCTGTGAACGCCTCGGGTGGCGCCACGACAAGATCGGGCTCGGGCACCTGTCCTGGTCCGATGCGCCAGGCGAACGGCGCGAAGAAGACCTTGAGACGGCGGCCGCGGGTTGCGTCGCGAAGTATCGCCGTGAGCTCTGCCGCGACATTCTGATGGGCGGTGTTCGGTGGCGGTGTCATGACCACCGCCCCATCGAGGATCTCGTAGCGGTTGCCGTCATCCGGCAAGCTGTACAGGTCCTCGAGGTCCAACTCGCGGTCAATCACGACGTCCACGGTCACAGCATGGCACGAGTGCGAGAGCGCCGAGCGGACCTCTACCTACGCTGTCAGGCGCTGGCGGGCGCGCACGAGCCGGCCGAGCTCGCGCAGCATCGCCAGCAGCGCCTCACGCCACTCGTGCGACGTGTCGATGTGCAGCTGCGACGGCGTCGCCGTCATTCCGCGGAACTGCGACACCACGCTGCGCAGGTCGAGGCCGTGGTCCAGGGGAAGTCGCACCACAAGCGCGCGCGGTGCGGTGCCGGCAGGACGCAGCCCGCGTTCGGACTCGACGCCGAGCGCTCCTGCCGCGGCCGCGAGCAGCCGCACCCGCAGCGAGTAGACGAGCGCCTCGACGGGTGCGGGCATGGGTCCGAATCGATCCACCAGCCCCTTCACGCGCTGGTCGAGATCGCGCTCGGCGGCGCACGCGGCAAGGTCCTGATAGCAGCGCAGGCGCAGCGTCTCGTCCGACACGTATTCCGGCGGGATGAACGCCGCGAGCGGAAGCGACACCGTCACCTGCGCCGGCGATTCGACGACCGGTTTGCCCTGAAGTGCCGTCACCGCCTGCCCCAGAAGGTGGTTGTACATCTCCAATCCCACGGCCGCGATCTCGCCGTGCTGCTCCTCGCCGAGCAGGTTGCCGGCGCCGCGAATCTCGAGGTCGCGCATTGCGAGCTTGAAGCCCGAGCCCAGGTCCTGCAGCTCGGCGATGACATCGAGCCGCTTGTCCGCGCGTTCGCTCAGTGAGCGCAGCGGCGGGTAGAGCATGTACGCATAGGCGCGCTGCCCGGCGCGGCCGACGCGTCCACGCAGCTGATAGAGCTGCGCGAGCCCGAGCCGGTGCGCGTCGTTGATGACGATCGTGTTTGCGTTGGGGATGTCGAGCCCGGACTCGATGATCGTCGTGCACGCGAGCACGTCGATGTTCCCCTCGCTGAAGCTCCGCATCACCGCGGCGAGCTGCTGCTCGGGCATCTGGCCATGCCCCACCTCGATGCGCGCTTCGGGCACCAGCCGCCGCAGCTGCTCCGCCTGCGCGTCGATGCTTGCGACGCGGTTGTGCACGTAGAACACCTGCCCGTCGCGCGCCAGCTCGCGCGTGATCACCTCGCGCACCAGCGAGTCCTCACGCGCGGTGACGTACGTCTTGATCGGCTGCCGCTCCTCGGGCGATGTCTGGATCACCGACAGGTCGCGGATGCCGGCGAGCGACATGTGCAGCGTGCGCGGGATCGGCGTCGCCGACAGCGACAGGACATCGACCGCGACGCGCAGCTCCTTGAACCGCTCCTTCTGCAGCACACCGAAGCGCTGCTCCTCGTCGATGATGACGAGCCCGAGGTTTTTGAAGTCGACGTCACGCTGCAACAACCGGTGCGTTCCGATCACGATGTCGATGCCGCCGCTGCGCAGGCCGGCGAGCGTCCGCGTCGCCTCCTCATCGGTGACGAAGCGAGATAACTGATGGACAGTGATGGGAAATGGTGCGAGCCGCTCCTGAAACGTCAGATAGTGCTGCTGGCACAGCACCGTCGTGGGTACCAGCACCGCCACCTGGCGGCCTTCGGACGCCGCCTTGAACGCCGCGCGCACCGCGAGCTCCGTCTTGCCGAAACCCACGTCGCCGGCGACCACGCGATCCATGGGCCGTGACGACTCCATGTCGCGGTTGATCTCCTCCATCACCAGCAGCTGGTCGGGGGTCTCCTCATACGGAAACGACGCCTCGAGCTCCTGCATCCACGCGCTCTCGTGCGCGTACGCATGCCCCTGCGCGGCCTCGCGGCGTGAGTACAGCGCCAGCAGCTCGCGCGCCACCTCCTCGGTGCGCTCTTTGACGCGACGTTTCGTGCGCTCCCACTCGCCGGACCCGAGACGCGACAGCGTGGGCTTCGAGTCGGCGCCGCCGATGTAGCGGTCCACGCGGTCGAGGTGCTCCACGGGGACGAACAGCCGGTCGGAGTCCGCGTACTCGAGCACCATGTACTCGTGCGCGGCGCCGGAGTCGTCGGTGACGCTGCGCATCTCGAGGAAGCGCCCGATGCCGTGGTCGCGATGCACGACGACATCCCCCGGCGCGTACTCGAGGACGTACGCCTCACGTGCCGCGCGGCCGGTGGCGGCGCGCCGCGACCCGCGGGGCGACGTCGACAGCGCTCGCCGCGCGCCGCGGGCGAGCGGGGAGCCACGTCGTTTGCGAACGCCGAAGATCTCGCCGTCGGTGAAGAACGTGACCTGCGCAGCGCCCGTGGTGAACCCCTGCGAGAGCTCGCCCGCGGTGGCGATGCACGTCGAGCCCTCGAGTGGCGTCGACAGCGCGTCGAAGTCGTCGACGTCGCGCACCTCGAGCTGCGCCTCGGGTGCGAGCTCCTCGATGCGGCGCTGCTGACGTCCGATGATGACAACAGAGGTTCCTTGTCTCTGCAGGTCGTTCGCGGCCCGCGCGAAAGTGTCGAACCGTCCCGCGTACGTCTCGACGCCGGTCCAACCGAGCCTCCCCAGCACGTGGTGCGTCACGTCCGGCTCGCGCAGCAGGTCGATGGCCGGCACGCTCGCCAGCCGCTCGAAGAGCTGTCCGACCTCGAGCAGACCGGTGGCGGCCCCTGCCGGCAGCTCACCGCGCTCCTCCTCCTGCTGACGCAGACGGCCGATCTCGTCGGCATAGCGCTCGGCGATGCGGCGCTGGCGCTCGCGTCCGCCGGCGAAGAGCACGACGGCGCCGTCCATGTGGTCGAGCAACGTCGATGGCTGTGCCCCGCTCAGATATGGGAAGAAGAGGTCGACGCCCTCGTCGTACACGCCGTCGGCGAGGTGCCCGCGATCACGATCCCATGCTTCGCGGACGTCGTCGCGCAGTGCGCCGGCACCGAGCGCATCCACCGCTGCGAGCGCCTCCCGCACCCGCTCGGGACGCAGGTCGAGCTCGCGCGCCGGCCATACCGCGACCGACTCGAGCTTGGTCACCGATTCCTGCGTGTCGACGTCGAACAGACGCAGGTCGTCGATCTCGTCGCCGAACCATTCCGCCCGCCACGGCCTGGTGCGGTCGAGCCCATACACGTCCACAATGCCGCCGCGCACCGCGAAGTCACCCGGCACGGACACCGCACTCTCGCGGCGATAGCCGAGCGCGACCAGCCGCGCGAGAAATGCGTCGCGGCTCGCGCGTTCGCCGCGGCGCAGTGTGCTCACGCCGGCCTGCATCACATCGGGTGCGAGTGTGGGTCGCAGCAGCGCCTGTGGCGACGCCACCACGATGTGCGGGTTGCCTCGTCGCAGCGCGGTGAGCGTGCGGAGCCGGCGGCGCGTCACCTCCTCCGACGGCGGGGTGCGGTCGTACGGCGGCGTGTCGGCGGCGGGGAACAGCTCGACACGTCCCTCGATGTCCCAGGTGAGCGCATCGCCGTAGAAGGTCTCGATGTCGTCCGTGACGACGAGCACGGAGGTGCCCCGGCGCTCACGCAACCACCACGCGATGAGTGCGACCGCGCCGGCCGGCACGCCCGCGAGCGCACCGTCGCGGGCGTCGAGAAGCGCGCGCAGGCCCTCGATGCCGTCGAGCCGTTGCGAGAGGCTCGGCGCCGCGGTGGTCGGTGCGGTTCTGCTCACGTGACCGGTGCGCGATTGAACTGCCCCATCGCGGGCTCCGGACCCTCACGCATGATCGCGATGACGGCGTCGGCCGCGCGGTCGATGATCACCGGCAGGCGCTCGCGCTCATCGCGGTCGAAGGTCTCGAGGACGTGATCGACCAGGTCGCTCGACCCCTCCGGCCGGCCAACGCCGATGCGCACGCGGACGAAGTCCTGCGTGCGCCACGAGTCCATCAACGACTGCACGCCCTTGTGTCCGGCCGATCGGCCCGTGATCTTGATCTGGATCTTGCCCAGTGGGAAATCCGCCTCGTCGTGCACGACGATCGCGTCGTGCGCCGACACCGGATAGTGGTCGGTGAGCTGCTTGCCGGCACGGCCACTGAGGTTCATGTACGTGGTCGGACGCGCGGTGACGACGTCCATCCCGTCCAGTGTTCCCTCGCGGACGCGCGCCAATCCGTGTTTGTGAGATCGCCCGAAACGCCCCCGCCGCTCCAGCTCATCGAGGACCATCCAGCCGACATTGTGCCGGGTGCGGGCGTACTCCCCCCCGGGGTTGCCGAGGCCGATGACAAGCGCGGGCATCAGTCACAACGGGTTGTGCGGGCCCGCGAACCGGCGGTGTGCGCCGCGGCGCTCACAGCTCGGGGACCACCTGGTCGGGCAGCAGCGCTCGGGTCGCAGCCGTCATCGCCGCCGCCTCGTCGCGACCGGCATGGCCATGCCCGAGGCAGTGCAGCAGGCCGTGGACCGCGAGGAGGCGGAGCTCGGCGACCGCGTCGCTCGCCTGCGCCTGTGCGCGCTCGACGCTGATGGCGATGTCGCCGACGCGCGTCGCAGGCGGCGGACGGTGCGCAGCGTCATCGCCCGGAAACGCGAGGACGTCCGTGGGCGCGTCGATGTCGAGGAACTGCTTGTTGAGCGCGCGGAGCTCCGCGTCGTCGGTGAGCAGGACCGTGAGCTGGGCACGCGGACGCACGCCGAGGACGTCACCGCTGCGCCGCAGGAGCTGTCCAACCCCTGCCGCGCCGACATCACGCCGCTGCCGCGCGGACAGCGACGGATTGCGGACGACTGTGACCCTCAGCCGCTCCTCACCCAGCCTTGACGCGACGCTTCCGGGCGGCGACGAGCTTGCGCTTGCGACGCACAGACGGCTTCTCGTAGTGCTCGCGGCGGCGCACCTCCGAGATGATTCCGTTCTGCTTGATCTTCTTGTTGAAGCGGCGAAGCGCACTCTCGAAGGTCTCGCCTTCGCGGACCTTCACTTCCGACACGGTCGGGATTCACCTCCTTTCGAAACGTCGTGCCCACGGCTGAACGCCGAGATGGACACGGGCCAGTGTACCCGCCGAAGGCTCCGGGAGCCACTCACGAGGCTCGGTTGGCCCGGTCTCACTGCCGGGATCAACGGCTCTGCGACGCCGAAACCTGCGTCAGCCGGCCGCGACGATGCTCTCCACCAGCGCCGGCACAATCGTTCCCGCCCGCCCCGAGACCACCACCTCGGCCACAGCGTCCAGCTCGGTGGCTCCGTCGTTGACGATCACCAGCGGCACGCCGTTGTGGGCGGCGCGGGCAGGCACTCCCGCGGCCGGCCAGACCGAGAGCGTGGAGCCGATCGCGATGCACGCATCGCAGAGGTCCGCCTCGTGCATCGCCGCCTCGATGTCAGCCGCGATGAGGTTCTGACCGAAGCTGATCGTTGCGGTCTTCAGGAGACCGCCGCACAGCTCACAATGCGGATCGGAGTCGCCCTCGCGCACGCGGTCGAGGACGACGTCCACCGGAAGGCGCCGGCCGCACTCGAGGCACCCGACCTCGCGCGACGTGCCATGCAGCTCGATGACGTTGCGGGTCCCCGCGTCCTGGTGCGGCCCATCGATGTTCTGTGTGACCACGACGGGGGCGCGGCCCGCCTGCTGCAACTGGGTGATCGCGACGTGAGCGTCGTTGGGACGGTGCTCACGGCGCGCCGCCTCCAACCGGTCCTGCCAGCGCTCGCGGCGCACGTCGGGATCGGCGAGGTAGCGCTGCAGCGTGTAGTGCGCGGGATCGCGATGCCGCCACACGCCGTTCGGCCCGCGGAAGTCGGGTATGCCCGACTCTGTGGAGATGCCGGCGCCGGTGAAGACGAGAATGCGCTGCGCCCGGGCGAGCGCAGTCCCTGCGGTCGCTGTTATGTCGTTTGCGTCGTTCATCGCTTCTCGAGCGCGACAGACACCCGTCGCATCGACCCATCATCGTCGCCGGTGATGGATCGCGCCACCCGCCCCCTCGACCCCGATCAGCAGGAGGCTGTCGAGCACGTGGACGGTCCGTGTCTCGTGCTCGCGGGGCCTGGGACCGGCAAGACGCGCGTCATCGTGGAACGGTTCCTCCGGCTCGGCGCGCACGGCACGAGCTTCGATCACCAGCTTGTTCTCACATACACGCGGAAGGCCGCCGACGAGATGCGCCAGCGAGCCGAGGAAGCCGCCGGCGCATTCACCGGCGAGCCGCCCCTGACGACGTACCACGCGTTCGCCTTCCATGTCGTGCGTGACTGGGGCTGGCTCGCGGGTGTCTCGACCGCATTTCGGGTGGCCGACGCCGCTGAGCGCTGGCTGCACGTGGAGGCGGTGCTCGACGAGCTGCGCCCGCGCGCACTGTGGAACCCGCTGCGGCCGCACGAGCTGATGGACCCTCTGCTGTCAGTGATCACGAACGCCAAGCAGGAACTCGTCACCCCTGCGCAGTACGAGGTGTGGGCTGCTCGCGCGCTCGAGACATGCACCGACGAGACGGAGCGCTTCGTGCTGGAGCGCCAAGCCGAGGTCGCCGCGGTGTATGCGCGACTTGATGATCGCTACCGCCGTCACGCGGTGTTCGACCACGAGGACTGCATCCTCTATGCCGAGCTGTTGATCCGCGAGCAGCCGGTGGTGCGCCGCGCCGTGGCGGAACCGCTGCGCCACGTCATGGTCGACGAGTACCAGGACACCAACTTCGCCCAGGCGCGATTCGTGGAGACGCTCTGCGCCGGTCACAGCAACCTGCTCGTCGTCGCGGACGACGATCAGTCGATCTACAAGTTCCGCGGGGCCAGCCGCGCCAACCTCGACCGGTTCGCGCGCGTGTATCCGGGCCATCGCTCCATCACGCTGACCCACAACTACCGCAGCACCGAGCGGATCGTCGACACGGCGCGCGCCGTCATCGCCGGCGCCGCCACCGACACCCGCATCGCCAAGCAGCTCGTCGCCGAGCGCGGCAGCGGCACTCCGGTCGAGCTGTGGTCGGCGGGTGACGAGCGCAGCGAGATGCTCGCGGTGGCGGCGGACTGCCGCGATCTCATTGCGGCCGGCACACGGCCGGCTGACATCGCGTGGCTGTTCCGCCAGCACGTTCACATGGAACCGGCGATGCACGCGCTGCGCGAGCTCGGCGTGCCCTACCAGGTGTCGGGTGGACGCGGCTTCTTCCAGGAGCGCGAGGTCAAGGACGTCTTCGCGCTGCTCGCCGCCGCCGCCGACCCGAGCGACGACCAGGCCGTGCTGCGCTGCCTGCATCTGCCTGCATGGCGGGTGTCGCCTGCTGCGCGCGCAGCGCAGGCGCGAGTCGCGCGCGAACACGAGCTCCCACTGACCAACCTGATCGCAACGGATTCCGGTGTGCTCGAGGCGGTACCGGAAGCCGATCGCGAGGCGATCACGCGCTGTGCCGACGCGATCCTGGAGCTGCACTCCCGCAGTCAGCGCGACGACGTGCGCGACGTCTTCTACGAAGCGCTGGAGCTGTCGGAGTTTCTCGGCGTCCTCGACGACGAGCGCGGTGCGGCGCGGCTGCAGATCGGCGCCAACCTGAACAAGCTCGGCGAGCTCCTCGAATCGTTCGCCGACTGGAGCGACGACCGGCGGGTCGGCACCGCCCTGCACTACCTCACGGTGCTGCGCGACAGCCGCGACGCGTCGGAGCTGCCCGCGATCGAGCCGATCGAGGACGGTGTGGTGCTGCTCACCGCCCACGGCGCCAAGGGACTGGAATGGCCGGTCGTGTTCATCTCGCGCTGCACCGGCGCGGCGTGGGCGGGCCGCTCGCACGGTCCCTTCGACCTCCAGCTCCCCGACGCGCTGGTTCCCGAGCCGGCCCCACCCGGCGACGCCGCGGTGGACGAGGAGCGCCGGCTCTTCTACGTCGCCGCGACGCGCGCACGCGACCGACTGGTGTGCACCTGGGCGCAACGGTATCCGCGGCTGTGGAGCGTGCAGGCGCCGGTTCCGTTTCTCGATGCGGCGACGTCGGCGGCCGAGCGTGTCGTCCCCAGCGCACCGCCCGCCGCGTCGAGACCGTCGCGCGCCCCCGGCACGCCGCTGCCGCAGCGACTGTCACTCGCAGTGAGCGACCTGCGTGTGTTCAAGGCGTGTCCACGTCGGTTCGAGTACCGCACCATCTGGCGGCTGCCGGTGCGCGACTCGGTGCAGAGCTGGTTCGGCACACTCATCCATCAAGTGCTTCACACCGCGGCACTGCAGCGCGCTGCGGGGATCGACATCACCGGCGACGTGGTGACCGCGCTGTGGGCCGAAGCCTGGGAGCAGTCACGCGGACCCAAGGGCCACAGCGCCGACCTGCGTGCGCTCGGCGAGGATCAGCTGCGCCGCTACGTCGCGTCGCCGGCGTGGCTCGACGCGACCATCGACACCGTCGAGGATCGTGTCGTGCTTCCGACGACTGCCGCCGAGATCGTGGGCCGGTTCGACCGCGTCGACCGAGACGGCAGCTGCGCCACGGTCGTCGACTACAAGACCAGCCGCCCGAAGAAGGCCGAGGCGCTCCGTCGCGACCTGCAGGTGCGCGCTTACGCGGTGGCGATGTCGCAGCGCGCGGAGACCGACAGCGTCGCGGTCGAGCTGCACTACCTGCAGACCGGCGAGGTCGCCCGCGTCGAGTGCGACAGCGAGTTCCTGCGGAAGGCATGGGGTCAGCTGAGCGCAACGACCGAGGAGATCGTGCGCGCGTGGGAGAGCTCCGATTTCCCACCGAAGCCATCCTCGTGGCAGTGCCCGACGTGCGAATACCGCACGGTCTGCTCAGAGGGACGCGAGGCGAGCGGCGCTTAGCCGACGCCTGTGCTGCATACACGGATCTGTATCGGCGTATACTCACGGTATGCGCCGCCTGCAGATCTACATCGACGCGCCGCTCGACGACGCACTGGGTCGGGAAGCCTCGCGGCGCGGCGTCTCGAAGGCCGCCGTGATCCGGGCGGCGCTGGCGCGTGAGCTGAACGGCGGGGCCGAGCCCACGTTCCAGGATCCGTGGGACGCATTGATCGGCTGGCTGGACAGCGAGCCCGTCGACGACATCGACGCGGTCATCTACGACCGCAAGGCATGAGGTTCGTCGATACGAGCTTCTGGTACGCGCTGCAGAATCGGCGCGACTCCGAGCACGAACAAGCCCGGACGATTCATGCACGTGGTCTCGGTCAGCTTGTGACATCCGTCGCTGTGCTCGGGGAGACGTGGACATTGATCCGGCGCCGTGACGGCCACGGCGCCGCGGTGCGTTTTCTCGACCTGGCGAGCGGCCTGCCCCGGCTCGAGGTCGTCCAAGCCGGCGACGACGTCGTGCGCGATGCGTGGACGTGGCTGCGAAGCCACGACGAACGCGAGTACTCGTTCGTCGATGCGACGAGTTTCGCCCTTATGCGCGTGCGGCGCATACGCGAGGCGCTGGCGTTCGACGGGGACTTCTACGCCGCCGGCTTTGTCGAGGTACGCGCTACCTGAGCACTCCGGAGCCTCAACCGGCGCGGTCGAACCGAGCCGGAGCCGCCAGGAGAGCGGACACATCGCTGCCCGACGACAGGGATTCCGGCTCACGACCGCGCTGAAACAGCACGGCGCCGCCGGCGCCGTGCAGCGTCATGCGGTCATCCTTGACCACAACCCAGCTCGGCTCGCGCAGTCCGATGACGGTGACGTCGTTCTCCTCGAGGAACTCCCGCAACCGCTCCACGCGCGTCTCGCCGGCCCGCAACTCCGGAGGCGGCGGGTCGACGTAGTGCGGGTTGATCTGGAAGGGAACCAGGTTCAGCGCGTCGAAGGTCCGGGTCTCGACGATCGGCATGTCGTTGGTCGTTCGGATGGTCGGGCAGGCCACGTTGCTGCCGGCGCTGGCCCCGAAGTACGGCACCCCCGCCGCGACGCGGGCCCGGATCACATCGAGCAGCGCGTACTGGCGCAGCGCACGCAGCAGGCGGAAGGTGTTGCCCCCACCGACGAGGATGGCGTCGCTCTCCTCCACCGCCACGGCTGGGACCGGCGCGGCATGCGCGCTGACCATAGTCACGTCGATGTGCTCCATGCGTTCGGCCATCAGCGCCGCGTACTCGGCATGGTCGGCACGCGCGAACGGCAGAAAGACCGCGCGCCGCGCGCCACCGAGGTGCGCGCCCACATCGTTCATCGCGGAACCGACGTCGCCACCGGAGTGCAGCAGGAGATTGCGATGCGCCCCCCTCCGCTGTTCTCCGGCGTCAGCCGTGTCGAGCTCGCTTACGGATGAAGGCGGAACTCGCGCCAGAACCCGGGTCCGAGCGTCAGCTCCTCGCCGTCGACCTCGACGTCCTCTGGCAGCTCCGTGCGCCACGGAAGCATGAGGTCGAAGACGATCTCCTGGATGGTCCAGAGGATGTCCATGACCTCGGTGATCTTCACCTGGCGACGGGCCAGCGCCTCGTCGACGGCGGAGATCGCCTCCTGGTTGCGAGTCTTGCGAACCGCACCACGTGCGAACACAAACACCTTGCGGGCGCGCGCGGCGACGTCGGGCGGCACCTCCTTGATGCCGTGGAGGTGTGTCTCCTCGCACAGCTCGATGGCGGCGTCGACGCGCTCGACCAGCCGGCGAAGCCGCGTGCGCTCCACCAGCTCGCGACGGTGGCGGCGACGGGCGTCGTGAACCTCGCGGGTCGCACTCTCGATGAGGAGGCCCGGATCAGATTCCTTCCCAGTGGGGGTCACTTGTTCAGTGATCACTGGGCACTAGCCTAACTGTGATGCACCTTGACATCAACAGCACGTTTCGGGCTAGATTGATGCATGAATCGCATCAATGCGGACCTGCTGCGAACTTGCATCGAGGTTGCCCGCGTTGAGCACCTGGGGCGGGCGGCGGACGTCCTCCACGCCGATCAATCCACCGTCTCGCGCAAGATCGCCCGCCTCGAGGAGGAGGTGGGGGTGCCGCTCTTCGAGCGGATCGGCCGCAGCATTCGGCTGACCCAGGCAGGGCGGCGGTTCGTCACGCGCGCGGGCCGCATCCTCGACGATCTCAGCGATGCGGTGGCCGATGCCCAGGGGGCGGTGTCCGCCGAGTCGGGGCAGGTTCACGTGGGTTTCCTCCACACCGTCGGCGCCAGGTGGCTGCCCGAGCGCCTCGCGTGGTTCCTCCGCGCGTACCCCGGGGTGCGATTCATCCTCGAGGAGGGCACTGCGGCCGAGGTCATCGGCGGGCTGATCGCCGGCGACTTCGATCTCGGCATCGTCGGCCCGCCCCCCACCAACGCCCCGGAGCTCGAGATCCACGCCATCTTCCGTGAGCGCGTGGCGGTCGTTGTTCCGGCGGGTCACCGGCTGGCCGGCCAGCAGTCCTGCGTTCTCCACGACCTCGCCGATGAGCGGCTGATCCTTCCGCGGTCGCGAAGCGGGCTGCGGAAGGTGGTCGACGACGCCTTCGCGGCCCAGGGCATCGCCCCCAACGTTGCGTACGAGGGCGACGACTTGGCCATCGTCCAGGGACTCGTCGAGGCCGGCCTGGGCAGCACCCTCCTCCCCATGCCGCTGCCGATGCCGAGCACTCGCGTGGCGGTGCTCCCGCTGCGCGAGCCGCCGATCGCGCGGACCATGGTGCTCTGCTGGAACCGCCGCCGGGCGTTGCCGCCGGCAGCGAGGCTCTTCGCCACGCGGCTCCTCGAGCAGGCCAACGAACCGTTCGCCGAAGAGTCGGTGGCCTGATCGCACCGTAGACTGGGTCCGTGGTCGCCGCACTCCTTTTCGTGTTCGCAGCGCTGCTCGTCGGCGTCGGCGTCGCCGCGCTCGTGGTCGCCGGCTCGCGCCGGCGCACCGGTGCGACGGAGCCGTCGAACGACGCCGACGCCCGGCTGGCCCGCGCCCGGTCCGATGCGTCGACGCTTGTCGCCGACGCGCGTGCCCGCGCGCTGCACGCGCGTGAGGCGTCGCTCGAGGAGATCAATGCCCGCCGTGCCGCGGTCGAGTCGCAGGAGGCCGCGATCGCCGAGCGCGACCGCCGCCTGCGGGAGCGGCGTCAGGTCTTCGACGAGCGTCGCTTCGCCCATCGCAAGCGGCGCGACGAGATCGACGCCAGGCGTGAAGCACTCGAGGCCGATCGCGCGGCGATCGGCGAGACCGTCATGCGCGCCGCGGCGTTCGATCGCGAGACCGCGGCCGCGACCGTGCTCGAGCGCCTCGACAGCGAGCTGAGCGCGGAGCACGACTCTCGTGTCGAGCTGGTGGTGCAGGAGCGCGTCGGCACCGAGCCCTCCGCCACCGCCGCGACGCTGATCGTCGGCGCCATCGAGCGGCAGGACGCCTCCAACATCGACAGCGCGCCCCGGCTGACTCCGGTCTCACTCGAGCGGCTCGACGAGCACGCCCGCGAGCGGCTCCTCAGTGCCCTCACCGTTATCGCGAACGAGACGGGCATGGAGCTCGGCGTCGATGACGCCAAGGGGCAGGCCACGCTGCGCGGCAGCGACCCGCTCGGCCGCGAGGCCGCCCGCCAGGCCGCGCTCGAGGTGCTCGACCGCCGCATCCAGGCGGCCGGCGTGCCGCCGCTGCTGGAGAAGACCTCGAAGAGTTTGCGCCGTCATGTGCAGGAACTCGGCGAGCGTGCGCTGTGGCAGATGGCCATGGACGGCCGTCCCGAGCTTGCGGAGCTGGTCGGCACGCTCCATTACCGGTTCTCGTACGGGCAGAACGCGCTGCTTCACTGCGAGGAGACAGGCTTCCTGTGCGCCACGCTCGCCGCGGAGCTGGGGCTGCCGCCGGCGCTGGCCCGTGAGGCGGGGATGCTGCACGACGTGGGCAAGGCGGTCGACCACGCGGTCGAGGGCGTGCACGCGATCATCGGGGGCGAGTTGTTGCGCGTGCTGGGCTCGCCGGCCGGCATCGTTCACGCGGTGAAGGCGCATCATTTCGACGAGGAGCCGGAGACCGACCTGGCGATGCTGACGATCTGCGCCGATGCCATCTCCGCATCGAGGCCCGGCGCTCGGCGCGACACGCTCGCCGCGTACCTCGCCCGGCTCGAGCAGCTGCAGACGATCGCCACGCGCCACGAGGGCGTCGAGCGCGCGTTTCCGCTGCAGGCAGGGCGTGAGGTGCGCATCTTCGTGAAGGCGTCGACGATCAAGGACGGCGAGCTCGCGCCGCTCACTGCGGAGATCGCGCGTGAGATCGAGGCGGAGATGGCCTACCCCGGTGTGGTGAAGGTCACGACGATTCGCGAGACCACCGCGACTGCGACTGCCCCGGCGCAGATCGTGCCCGTGCATCGCGGGGAGCCGAGTGCGGACGCACCGGCTCCGACGACGGACGTCACCCCGCCGAACTAACTGTGTCCGCGGGCCGCGTGCGCGCTGTTCTTGACGACTTCGTCCTCAGCGACGGCACCAAGATGCGCGTGGGCATCGAGTCCGACGGTCCGTTGATGCTCGTGAACTTTCTCGGCCCGGAGGACGAGCCGCTTCCGGGATCGCCGATCGAGCTGGCCCAGGACTTCGCCGAATCGTTCGGATCGCACTCGCTGGTCGGGTATTGGGCCCCCGCCGTGGGGCTGCGCATCGCCGACAATACCGGCCACGACGGCCTGCTCCGCGTGTTCGTCATCCACGGCTCGAGCGCTGGGCGCTTCTTCCAGTACGCGCGGAGCAACGTCAGCCTCGACCTGACGTCCGCGGGCCACGGCGTGCTCACCGACGGCACCGAGTGGCGCTTGGACAGCGGCTCGCCGTATCGCGGGGGGTTCGCGAGCACGGAGCTCGAGGCGTCGGGGATGCTGGACGGCCCGGGGACGGCGCCCGACTTCGACCCGTTCGCGGCCGTTCGGCAGCACAACGAGGATGACGCCGGCCGGGCCGAGATGCCGCGCGACGCCGTCTTCACTCTCACGCATGAGTTCGAGACGCTCCCCTACGCAGGCGGCCTTCTGCTTGGGTCGGTGATGTGGGGCTACACGATGACCTGGACCCTGAGCGACGGCGTGGTCACGGGCCCCGTGCCGCAATCGGTGAGCCCGGTGTTGCGCCCGCCCGAGCGCACGAAGTCGCAGATGCCCGACAACCTCGGCACGTCGTGGAATCCGCGGGTCACGCGAGCGAGCTAGAGTCACACCTCGCGCAGAAACTCGCTGATCACGCGAGCCGATTCGTCGGCCCGCTCGTGGAAGAACAGATGGCCGGCCTCCGCGAACGGACGCAGGCGGGCGCCAGGAATGCGGCGCGCGAGCAGACCCGCGTTCTCGAACGGCGACACGACGTCTGCGGTGCCGTGCATCACCAGAGTTCGCGCGATGATCTCCGGCAGCCGATCCCACACGGCTGACGACGCCGCCATCGCGGCGAGCTGGTCGCGAAACACGCGCGCGGGGATGGGATGCTGCGCACGCACGCGCACCTGCTCATCGATGAACTCGGGATGCGCCCGCTGAAACTGTGGCGAGTACAGCACGGTGCACGCCATGCGGTATGCGTCCTCCTGT
>JAFALX010000135.1 GCA_019234035.1 Candidatus Dormiibacterota bacterium
GCCTCGGTGACGTTCGCGTCGAAGCGGCTGACGAACTCGCCAGCAGCGAGGAAGGGCGCGCCGAGGCGGTGCGCAGAGCGCTCCAGGTCGAAGTCGCGCGTCACCAGATGGGTAAGCGGCTCGGCCCGCGCGATCAGGGGCGCTGCGGCCGCCCGCCGCGCCGGTGCAAAGAACATCCACGCGAGCGCTGCACCCGCACCACCCGCGACGAGGCACAGCAGCAGCCCGAACCAGTCGACGGGCAGGACGGGCTGCGTGTACTCGAACACGAAGCGCGTGAACGTGAACCTGCCGACGCCGGGCAGCCCCGCGAGAACGGCGATGACGGCGCCGGCGGTCGTCAGCCGGGTGAGGAAGCGCACGCCCGGCTCGGCCTCGCCGATGCGGTCGGGCTGAAACCCGCGGCGGCGCGCGGGCTCGCCCGGCAGCACGTAGAACAGCACGCGCGCCGCGGCGGCGGCGATGAGGCCCGCGGCGACGACCACGAGCACCGCAACAACGACTCGTGTCAGCGATCCCACCGCGGGGCCCGACGGCTTGGCGTTCTCGAACACCGAGGACAGGGTGTAGTAAGTCGCCAGCGACAACCCGGCGGTGCCGCCTGCCCACACGAGCAGTGCGGTAGCGGTCGTCCGCATGCGGTGCAGCGCACCGCCCATCTCGTGGATGTTCCGGGTGCGATAGACGCGCACGAGGTTGCCCGCGGCGAACACGAACAACGTGGTGAACAGCAGCGACGTGAACAGCACGAACAGTCCCTGGCCATAGCCGCCGACGCCGAGCGCGGCGAAGACGAGGCCGAATTGCGCAACGGCCATCAGCACGGCGACACGCAACAGGTCGCGCTGCGCGAGCGCGACCGCCGCGGCGAACAGGGCCGTCACGGCCCCCGTCAGCGCAATCGCCGAGATCGCGTGCAACGGCGGCAGCAGCAATGGGTACGCGCGCGCGATGAGGTAGGCGCCGCCGAATCCCGCCGTGGTCGCGATCAGTGCGATCGCCGGTATCGGGGAGGTCACGTTGTCCGCCAGCCAGACGTGGAAGGGCCCCTGCGCGGCGCGGACCACCGCTGCGAAGATCAGCACCGCGGCCAGCACCGCAAGCGTGCGGATGCCCGCGCCCGCCACCAGGCCGTGCGTCACGGCCATCGCGTTGCGGGTGAACTGGTCGAACCCGAACGGGTCGGCGGCCGGCTGGCCGGGCGGCGCCGGGACCGTCGACGAGAACAGGCCGAACTTGCCGAAGATGAACACGAGGCCGAGCAGCAGCGCCACATCCGCGACGTAGATTGCGAGGAACGCCCGGCGCGCCGGTGTGGCGGCGTCGGCGCGGCTCCACCAGAACGCGGCGATGACGTAGACCGCGGCGGACGCGAGCGACCACATCAGCAGCGTCTGGAAGAGGTTGGGGCTGTAGACCAGCCCGACCATCGTCGCCGCGAGCACCGACGACGCCCAGAAGAATCGGCGCAGCCCCGGCTCGGAGCGCAGCGAGGCGAGCGCGTAGCCCTGCACCACTGCCAGCACGAAGGTGAGTACGAAGGCGAACGTCGCGCTCAGCGAGTCGACGAGAACGCCGAGCTGTGCCGTGTACCGCGCGGCGAACTGCGTGTTCTCCGTGGGAGTCAGCTGAAAGAACGGCAGCAGCGAGATGAACGAGGGCTGCTGCGCGTGTGTGAGCCGTGCGCCGAGCACGACCGCCGACAGCAGAAACGCGGCGACGGTCGTGACGAAGCACGTCTGTGCCGCGCGCCGTTGCGTCTCCGCAAGAAACGAGACGATCGCCCCGGCAAACGGGAGCAGCACGATGGCCCAGACGATGTTGTAGACGGCCACGTCAGTCCTCGAGCTCCATCAGGTCGTCGACGTCGCTGCTGCCGGCGCGCCGCTGCACCAGCAGCGCCAGACCGGCGCCGGTGGCAACGACGGCGACGATCGCGAACACCGCGAAAAGCGCCAGCGCGCCGCCGGTGGCGGTGGGCCCGGTGCCGCCCTGGCTGAAGCCGACAAGCGCGATCACCGGTGCTGAGAGCATCACGACGATCGCCATGAGCACGCCCCACGTCGAGCTCCGTGTGACGAGGCCGAAGACACCGAGCGCGAACACGACACCGCTCAGCGCCGCGTACGCGCCCGGGCCGGCGGTCATCCGCCGCCTCCTGCCGTGGACGCCTCGCGGCGCGCGCGCTTTGCGGCCTCGCGTGCTTCGCGCCGGGCGCGCATGCGCTCATCGCGGGTGCGCCGCGCCTCGGTGCGGGCCTCCTGCTCGTGCTCGTCGTGGCTCGTGCGCCCGAGGAGCAGCCCGGCTCCGATCCCGATCGCGGCGAGCACGACGGCGATGACCAGGGCGTTGGGCTCGCCGGCGCCGAGCGCCGTGGCCGGGCTGGGAGCGCCGCTGCCGGAGACGAAGTCGCCTCCGCTCAGCGCGAGCACGACCACGACCAGAACGCCGAGCCCCGCGCCGACAGCCGCGCCGAGCCACCAGCGGCGCGGCAGCACGGGCTCGCCGCGCGGCCGGTCGCTCCGCCGCCCCAGCGGCATCACCGTCCGCCCCACCACGGCGCCACCGCCTGCGGCCGGCAGCAGCGCGATCGTGACGAGATACTGCCCGGACGCCGCGGCGAGGATCGCGATGACAACGAGGAGCAGCACGAGGGCGGCGCCCGCTTCACGCAGACGCGGCAATCCCACCGCGGCCAGCGCCAGCACCACGATCACGACGGCAAGGATCGAGAACACGATTGCGTTCATCGCGCGCGCCGGTAGCCGACCGCGAACATCGGCGGCATTGTATTCAGGCGGTTCGCCTCTATTTGAGGCGCACGTTCAGCCGTGGGCTCACACCGCGTCGTCCTCTTCGAGTGCGCGGTGCCGAATGACGCGAACGCGCCCCGGGTCCGGCACGTGCTCGAAGAGCAGCATCAGGCTGACCCCCAGCGCGGCGACGAGCAGACCGCCCAGCGTCACGGGCGTGATGCGCAGGCCGATCAGCGGCAGGCTGACGCCGGCGTCCCACGGTCCCGGCCGTGACGTCTGCGCGAGGGCCTGCCCCAGCGCGCGAACGGCGGCGGCGCTGGGGAACGTGCGCTGCCCGGCGATGCCGATGACGAAGGCGGCGCATCCCAGCGCGCTCAGATAGCCGAGCCAGTTGCCGGTGCGCCACGCCAAATGCGCCGCGGTGGCGCCGAGGACACACCCGGCGACCACGGCGACGATCGCGATGACGACGTCGCCGGGCTGCGGCGGCTGTGGGTTCATCGGGCTACGCGGCGCCGGTGATCACGCCGCCGCCGAGCACCTCGTCGTCCCTGTAGAGCACGGCGGCCTGTCCCGGCGACACCTGGGCCGCGGGCCGCACGAGCCGGAGACGCGCCCCGTCGTCTCTCCGCTCGATCACGACGGCGTCGAGCGGCGCGCCGTGCGCCCGCAGCTGCACGACGCAGTCGGTTGCCGAAGGCGGGGCCGCACCCACCCAGGAGCAGCCGGCGACGTCGATCAGCGTGCGCTGCAGCGCCTCGCGTGGACCGACGACGAGCGTGTTGTCAGTGCTGCGGATCTCGGCGACGTAGCGCGGCGCGGCGTCGGGTGTGGCCGGGGCGATGCCCAGGCCGGAGCGCTGGCCCACGGTGTAGAAGGGCAGCCCGCGGTGCGTCCCGATGCGGCGGCCGTCCGCGTCGAGGATCGGGCCCGGCCTGAAGCGGCCTGCGAGGCGCTGTTCCAGGTCGGAGGCCATCGTGGTCTCCACGAAGCACAGGTCCTGGGACTCGGGCTTGGCTGCGGTCGCCAGCCCGCGAGCCTGCGCCTCAGCACGCAGCGCAGCCTTCGTCTCCAGCGCACCGACCGGGAACACCGCGCGGCGCAGCTGGTCCTGGCCGAGGCGGTGCAGCACGTACGACTGGTCACGCCGCGCCTCGCGGGAGCGGTGCAACGTCGCGTCGTCCTGCCGCCTGCCGGTCCGTGCGTAGTGACCGGTGGCCAGGTGCGTCGCGCCCGCGGCAAGCACCCGCTGCAGCAGGCGGCCGAATTTGATCTGCTCGTTGCAGCGCGTGCACGGATTGGGCGTGACGCCTGCGGCGTAGGCGTCTTCGAACGGGCGGATCACCGCCCGCTCGAACTCACCCTCGAGGTTCCACACGTAGTGCGGCAGCCCCAGCGTTGCGGCGACGCGACGCGCATCCTCGACAGCGTCGACAGAGCAGCAACCACGGTCCCGCGTGCGCTCCGCGGAGCCGGGCCACATCGCCAGCGTCACCGCAAACGCGTTCAGCCCACGTTCGCAGACGCGCGCGGCCGCGACACTGGAATCGACGCCCCCCGACATGGCCACCGCCACCACTGCATCGGGTGGTAGGAGGTCGAACGGATCCTCAGGAACGTCCGCCGGCAACGGCGGGGACGATGGAGAGCTCGTCTCGCTCCGAGACGGGAGTCTCGAGCCCCTGGCCAAAGCGGATGTCGGAGTCATTGACGTAGATGTTGCGTCTGATGCAATTCACGAATATGAATCGAGCGGTCACAGAGGGTCAAAAGAGGACCTTTGAAGGGCAGGTATGCCAGCCGGTATGCCACCCGCGGGGACCCGCGCTAGTCATTCAACATCGCCGGGTTCGGGATAAAGAGGACCGGGCGCACGGCTAGATGCGCCGACGGTCCCGGTTCACTGTAACCGGGTGCGATTCCCACGGCGGCATCGTACGGCGAGCCCTGGACCCGCGCGGGCCGCGTGCCTGAGGTCGCCCCCGCCGCGTCGGGCGTAGCATTGCCACCGCCGGGGTCTGACAGGGAGCCCCGGTATCTCGCGCGCGACGTTCGGCGGGGTGCTCGTCGACCCCGGACGGAGCGCCCGTCGCTACCCGGCCGCAACGGCCGTTACACACGCCCGTTGCGATCGCACCGATGTTCGCTAGAGTCAGTGTTCAGGAGCGGTCAGGTCCGAGCCCGCCACGAGTGTCATCGGCTCCCGCGCTCTCACCAATAGGTGACCATCCCCTTGTCAGACATAGTCGCGCCGACGCTTGACCTCGACGGCTTCAACTGTCCGTGGTGCGGAGCCTTCGCTCATCAAACGCAATCGGACGTCGGCAGAGTGACTGGTCGGCTCAACCCGGACGTCAGCATGGCGCGCGACGTACCAAGCCTGACTATCACAGAGTGCGCCCGATGCTCGCGCTTCGCCTTATGGTTCAAACGCGCGATGGTCTTCCCATTCACGGTGCCGGTTCAGCCCGCGAACGTCGACCTACCCGAGGACGTTCGCGCGGACTACGCTGAGGCGGGGAAGGTTCTTATGTTCTCGCCCCGTTCGAGTGCTGCGCTCTTGCGCCTTGCCATCCAGAAGCTCTGCGCTCATCTCGGCTACCAACAAAGGAACCTCGACGATGCCATCGGCGCGATGGTGGCAGCGGGCCTACCGGTCAGGATTCAGCGATCTCTCGACATTGTCCGCGTCACCGGCAATAACGCCGTTCACCCCGGCACGA
>JAFALX010000228.1 GCA_019234035.1 Candidatus Dormiibacterota bacterium
GGGGAGTGGGACATGCCGCTCGTCGTCCCGCCGCTGATGTCGAGGGCAGCGCACCGCATCCTCGTCATCGGCAATGCCGGCGGCACCACAGCTCGCGCGCTCGCCGCCGTCTACCCCGGCGCACCGATCGACGGCGTCGAGATCGACCCCGTCGTCACCGAGCTGGCGCGCACGTACATGGGAATGAATGACATCCCCGGGCTGCACGTGTATACGGCGGACGGGCGCGCGTTTCTCCGCGACACGGCGCGGCGCTACGACCTGATCGTCGTCGACGCGTACCGCCAGACGTACATCCCGTTCCAACTCGCGACGCAGGAGTTCTTCGGGGAGCTGCGCGACCACATCGCGCCCGGCGGTGCCGTGGCGCTGAACGTTGAACGCGTTCCGGGTGACGACCGCCTGGTGCAGGCGGTCTCCGGAACCGTCGCGGCTGAGTTCTCCCAGGCGTGGGTGTGGCCGGCGCTGCGCTTCAACGAGCTGGTGGTGGGCCTGACCGAGCCGATCCCGCGCACCTCACTCGACCAACGCGTGGCGACGCTGCCCCTCGAGGCGCAGTCGCTCGGACCGCTGCTCGCGCAGCACGCGTTCGTCGTTCATGCAGCCGCAGCACCGATGACCGACGATCAGGCGCCGGTCGAATGGCTGACGGACCGCGCGGTCCTGGCGTACATCGCGGCCGGAGGCCGCCTCGACGAGCAGCTCCTGCCCACCGCGCCGTAGGGCGCGGCGGTGCGGCGCCGCGTCGGGCCGATCGACTTCGGCCTGAAGCGTGGCGGCTATCGATCGGTCAGGCCGAATCGCGAGGATCGAGCCAGCTGCTGAGCAGCGCGCGCAGTTGCTCGCGTGCGATGACAGCACCACCGTGCGAGGGATGGCGAATCATCGGGACGTCCGGACCGAGTCCGCGCGACGCGACCAGACCAATTGCTCCCAGATGGCTCGGCTGCACGATGTCGATGAGCTCCCGTGCGAACGGCTCGCCGAGACGCGTCTCGGCGCGAGTGGGCGTGCGATTGGTGTGCGGCTCGCCGTCGCGGCGCGGATGCGTGGGCACGAGGTTCCAGAGCACGACGTCGAACTTCCACGGCGCGATCGCCGCCTGCACCACAGTTCCCGACGGCTCGCTCCAGCCACCGGGATGACGCGACGAGCAGCGCAGCCCCGGCTCGTCGGGACCGAACTGCCGCTCGCTGTACAGCGACAGGCCCGAGTAGCGCGCACCGCGCCAGCCACCCGCCTCCGCAACGAACAACACGGGCGCGCGGAGCCGCGCGCCGAGATATGCGCGCAGATTCTCGCGGCGGATGGCCGGCGCCTCGGGGCCGCAGTCGTCGCCGTCACCGTCGCGGAACTGATTGAAGGTGTCGCCGATGGTTGCGCCGGCAACCGACTCGATCAGCGCATCGATGCGCGCGGCGCGCGCCCGGACGAGGTCGGGCGGCAGGTCGCCGCGTTCAGCCGGTTGCGCGCACACGGAAGACGTCCACGGGACGCTTGATCCCCTTGAGGGCGAGGCGGCGTACCGGTTGCAGCTCCAACCCCGCTGCGGCCCACACCGATGGCTCGATCGCCTCCTCGGGCAGATGCACAAGCACCTCGCCCGCTTCGGCGACATCGCAGAGGCGCGATGCGATGTTCACCGTGCGGCCGAAATAGTCCGCGTATGCGCGCAGCACCGGGCCGAACGCGAGGCCGGCGCGCACCGGCGGCAAGTCGGACGCTGCTGCCGCGTCCACAACGTCGAGCGCCGCGAGACACGCGTCCGTCGGCGCGCGCGCCGTGAACATCACGGCGTCGCCGATGCTCTTGACGGTGCGCGAACCGTGCGCGGCGAACACCGGCTCCGCGGTGTGCAGCAGGCGCGTGGCCATCGCGCCGATCTCCAACGGATCGAGGCGTTCCGACAGCGTCGTGAAGCCGACGAGGTCGGCGAACCCGACCGTCAGCTGCTGCAGATCGCCCGCGCCCCCCTCGACCTCCTCGATCCCGAGCGCCGCCTCCGCCTGTACCGCGGCCTGCAGATGGCGCCGAAAGGCCACCTCGAGCACCGGCTCCAGCGGCGGAATCAAGACCTCGCTCATCGCCGCAAGCCGCAGCGCCGCGTCGAGCTGGTTCACGCCGGCCTCGAGGTACGGCACTGTCACGCGGCGGCGGAACAGCTCCACCGACGCGGCGCTCACCTCGGCCATCGCGCGCCCGACCACGGACGCCGCCTCGATCAGGTCGTCCTCGGTGAACACGCTCCGCAGCGCGCCGATGACGCGCAGCGCGTACACGTCCTGCCGAGTGAACCGGCGCTCCGTGATGTCCGCTGCGGGAAAGCCGAACGCCAGCCAGACGCGCACCGCCAGGTCGAGCGGAACACCAGCGCGGCGTGCCACCTCTTCGCCGGTGAGCGCCGGATCACCCCCGACCACCCGCTCCAGCATCAGCAGCGAGAGGCGCCCGGCACGCGCGGAGTCGAGCACGTCGCGCTCCGGAACGCCGCGGCGCAGCAGGAAGTCGACCAGCGCTGCGCGCTCCACGGCGGCGGCCGGCCAAGCGCCGTCCAGCGGCACCTCTCCGAGCAC
>JAFALX010000177.1 GCA_019234035.1 Candidatus Dormiibacterota bacterium
CGCCGTGCGTGCGCTGTCCCTCGACATCGCCCGCACGCTGCTGCCCGCGGGCACGGTCAGCCACGTGGGCGTGTTCGCGTCGCCGCAGGCGTTCGAGCAGATGATCCTGCGGCTGCGTGCGCATCCGCTGCCCGAGGCGCGCTCGTATGCAGAGCGCCTCGAGATGCAGCTGCAGCAGGTGATCCCCGAATTCCTGACGCGGCTGGGACGTCCCGAACGTGGCGGCGCCTGGGTCACCTTCCTTCGTGAGACGGCGGAAGAATTGCAGCGCGAGGCCGCCGAGCTGCTTCCCGAGCGTGAGTGGGGTCCTGCGGGCGTGACGCTCGTCGACTGGGACCGCGACGGTGAGGAGCGCATCCTCGCGGCGTCGCTGTTCGGAGAGTCCGCGGCGTCGGCCGAGCGTGCGCTCGCGGCCGTCCGCCCGCTGTCGTACGAGCAGCAGAGCGAGCTCTTCGACATCGCGGCCGGCCAGCGGCTCAATCGTCACCACCGCCCAGGCCGTGGCTTCGAGCACTGCGAGTACACGTTCGAGGTGGTGTCCGATTACGGGGCGTTTCGCGACCTGCAGCGGCATCGCATGCTCACGATCCAGTGGCAGGACCTCACACCGGCGCTCGGATACGCGGTCCCGCCCGAGATCGAGAGCGCCGGCCTCGCCGACGGGTGGCGCGCGGCAGTCGAGCAATCCGAGCGCGCGTACCGGATCATCGCGGACGACCTGCCGCAGCAGGCGCAGTACCTGGTGACCCTCGGTCACCGCCTGCGTTATCTGATCAAGCTGAACGCGCGCGAGGCGATGCACATGATCGAGCTGCGCACGTCGCCGCAGGGACACCCGAGCTACCGCCGCATCTGCCAGGAGATGCACCGGCTCATCGACGAGGTCGCGGGCCACCACCACGTCGCGCGCGCGATTCGCTTCCTGAACTCAGACGACGTGCACCTGCCGCGCTATCTCGCCGAGGCTCGCGCCAAGAACCTCTGACCGGGCCCTTGTCGCCGCTATTAATTGGCACTTAGCCCATCGATAGCCTATGGACAACGAGCGAGGTCCTAGGGTTTCGAACCGAGCTCGCGGTTATCGCCGCGCAGTGACAGGGGAATAAGGCAGCTGATGACCGTGCTTGCCCGCACACACCACGCCGGCATCCTGCCAGTCGATTGTGGGAGGTCTGCATCATGCTGAAACTCACCCGTCCGGCTGCGGTCGGACTGGCCACCGTGTCGGCCACAGCCCTGGGCACCCTCCTGATGATGCCCTCGAACGCTGCGGCAGACAAACCGACGAGCGAGCACAGGACCAACCACGTTCTTCTGATTTCAGTCGACGGCATGCACCAGAGCGACCTCGACTGGTACGTCGCCAATCACCCGAATTCGGCCCTCGCCAAGCTGACTCGCTCAGGTGCCGAATACACCGGTGCGGAGACGTCCAACCCGTCGGACTCCGACCCCGGCGGCACCGCGTTGATGACCGGTGGCAACCCGAAGTCGACCGGCATCTACTACGACGTCGAGTACAGCCACAACGTCGACGAGGCGGGTGCCCCATGCACCAAGGGCAAGGCACCGACTGGCGGCGACGTGATCTATGACTCGCCCGACGACGCGCTTGCGAACGTCAACGATTTCGTCAACCCGGCGAACGGCACCTTCCCGTCCTTCGACGAGAACGGCTCGATCTACAAGGGCCCGGGCAACGTCGACACCAACCCGGCCGCCATCATGAACCTGAAGAACGACGTCACGTCGTTCAACACCTCGACCTTCCCGGTCGACCCAGCCACGTGCGCCAACATCCTGCCGTGGGACTACTTGGCGGACAACTCGATCTTCCAGGTGATCCATGCAGCCGGCCTTCAGACCGCGTGGTCTGACAAGCATGCCGTCTACCTGTCGTTCAACGGCCCTGGGTCGAACGGCCAGAGCATCGACGACTTCTTCGGGCCCGAGATCGACTCGCAGGCCGTGATGCCGAACGGCAAGCCGTACCCGCAGGACGACGACTGGGCGCACATCGATGCGGCGACAAAGCAGTACGACGGCTACAAGGTCAAGGCGATCCTGAATGAGATCCGCGGCCTCGACCACTCGGGCACGAGCCATGTCGGCACGCCGGCGATCTTCGGCATGAACTTCCAGGCCCTCTCGGTCGCGCAGAAGATCCCGAGCGATCCGGCCACGCTGATCGGCCCCGACGCCAACGGCAACTACACCACGAGCGCCCCCCAGCCGGGCGGCTACCAGCTGGTCAACGGCGAGCTCGTGCCCGGCCCGGTCGTCGCGAGCGCGCTCGACTACGTCGACGCCCAGCTCGCCCGCATGGTGTCCGCGATCCACAGGAAGGGGCTCGACGACTCGACGACGATCATCGTCACCGCCAAGCACGGCCAGTCGCCGATCGACCCCCGCCAGCTGGTTACGATCAAAGATGGCCCGATCGTCGCCCAGATCAACAGCGACTGGGCGAAGACGCACCCGGGCGCCACGCTGATCGTCGCGGGCACCAACGACGACCTGTGGCAGTCATACCTGTCCGATCGGTCGCAGGCGGCCGCCGACTTCGTGAAAAGCGAGCTGATGGGAATGACCGTGACCGGCTACGACGTCAACAAGAACCCCGTCCCGGTGCAGCACGCGGGCCTGCAAACCATCTGGGCGGGCTCTGAAGCCGCCAGCTTCTTCGGGGTCGCCACCGACAACGGCCACTACCCCGACGTGTTCGGTGAGGTGCAGCCTGGCGTCGTCTACACCAGCCCCGGCAAGAAGCTCGCCGAGCACGGCGGCATGAACATCGATGACCGCCACGTGCTGATGGTCGTCAACGGTCCCGGCATCGAGAAGCGGGTCGTGTCCACCCCGGTCGAGACCACCCAGGTGGCGCCGACGGTCCTGTCGCTGCTCGGCCTCGACCCGTCCGCTCTGTCTGCTGTCAAGGTCGAGGGCACGCAGACCCTGCCAGGTCTAAAGGAGCGCGGTCGCTAACGCAACCCGTGCGACGCGTCCGCTGACCGGACTGCAATTGGAAGGCCGGGGCCACCGCCCCGGCCTTCTTCGTGTCCTGCTCTCGCACTACTGCGCAACAGCGACCGTCTGCCTGAGGGCGAGCGGGTCGTCGAGCAGGCGGAGCAGTACGTCGGCGACGTCGGCGCGTGACACCGTGAGTCCGCGACGCACGTTCCGCCCGTAGGCGAGCCGGTAACGGCGGGTGAGGGCCTTGTTCGTCAAGCGCGGCGGCCGCACGATCGTCCAGTCGAGACCGCTCGTACGAACGGCGCTCTCCATCTGCGCCAGGTCCGCGTACTGGCGCCGCAACACAGCCTTCGTCAGGGGCGCGAGCAGGTGCCGCATGAGGAACCCGTCACCCGGATCGTGGC
>JAFALX010000008.1 GCA_019234035.1 Candidatus Dormiibacterota bacterium
CCACTCGCAGGGCGTGATGGCCCCGGCCGCAATCAGCGAGGAAACGCCATGACTGCGAACGGCACCAAGCGCGTTGCCATCACCGGGATGGGCGCGATCACGCCGCTCGGGCTGGACGTCAATAGCACCTGGGAGGCGTGCCGCTCCGGCACGAGCGGGATCGCTCCCATCACGCTGTTCGACGCGTCGGAGTTCCCGACGAGGATCGCGGGCGAGGTCAAGGGCTTTGATCCGGTTGCGGCCGTCGGGCAGAAGGAGGCACGGCGAAGCAGCCGCTGCATCCAGCTGGCGCTGGTCGCGGCGCGCGAGGCGGTCGCCGACTCCGGGCTCGACGTCGCCGCGCTCGGCGACGAGGTCGGCGTGCTCGTCGCCTCCGGTATCGGCGGGCTGGAATTCCTCGACCGCGCATCGATCGCGTTGCACGACCACGGTGTCCGGCGCGTCTCGCCGTTCACCATCCCCGGCATGATCCCGGACATGCCGGCCGGCATGATCGCCATCGAGCACGGCGCCAAGGGACCGAACTACGCGATCGTCAGCGCCTGCGCGTCCGGCGGACACGCGCTCGGCGAGGCCGCCGAGTGGATCCGGCGCGGCGACGCGGTTGCCGTCGTCGCCGGCGGCACCGAGGCCTCGGTGACCGGCCTCGGCATCGGCTCCTTCAACGCGATGCAGGCGCTGTCCACACGTAACGACGAGCCCGCGCGTGCCTCGCGTCCGTTCGACCGCGAGCGCGACGGCTTCGTGATGGGCGAGGGCTCGGGCATCCTCGTGCTCGAGGACTGGGAGCACGCCCGCGAGCGTGGCGCGCGTATCTACGCGGAGATCACCGGCTACGGCGCCACCGCCGACGCAGGCCACATCACGCAGCCCAACGAGGATGGCGACGGGGCGCGCCGCAGCATCGTGCGCGCCCTGCAGCGCGCCGGCCGCGAACCCGAGGAGGTCGGGTACATCAACGCGCACGGCACGTCGACGCAGCTCAACGACGCAGCGGAGACCAGGGCGGTGCACGCGGCGCTGGGTGAGGCAGCACAGACCATCCCGATGTCGTCGACGAAGTCGATGCACGGGCATCTCCTCGGCGCCGCCGGCGCCATCGAGGCGGTCATCACTGTTTGTGCCATACAAGACCAATTCGTGCCGCCCACGATCAACCTCGACGAACCCGACCCGGAGTGCGACCTCGACTACGTGCCCCACAGGGGCCGCAACGCCCGCATCGACTTCGCGTTGAGCACGTCGTTCGGGTTCGGCGGTCACAACGTCTGCGTGGGATTCGCACGCGTCAACGGCGCCTGACATGCGGGGGTCGAGCCCCCCGCAGAACCCCCGACGCCCGCTCGTCCGGGAGTTCGGCGGCGGCCGCGTCGTTCTGGTGCAGGCCGACATCACGACGCTGGACGTCGACGCCATCGTCAACGCCGCCAACAGCTCGCTGGCGGGCGGCGGCGGAGTCGACGGAGCGATCCACCGCGCCGGCGGGCCCGAGATCATGCGCGAGCTGAACGAGCGCTATTCGGGCTGCCCGACCGGCAGTGCAGTGATCACCGGCGGCGGACGCCTGCCCGCGAAAGCGGTGATCCACGCCGTTGGGCCACGCTGGCGCGACGGCGAGCACTCCGAGCCGGACCTACTCGCCTCGGCGTACCGCCGCGCCTTCGCCCTGGCGCGCGAGCAGGGCCACGCGACGGTGGCGGCGCCGTCCATCAGCACGGGCATCTACGGCTTTCCCATCGAGCGTGGGGCGCCGATCGCGCTGGGCGTGGCCCGCGATGCGCTCCTCGAGCCGGTGACAACCATCACCGAGATCACCTTTGCGCTATTCAGCCCCGGCGACGTCCAGCTGTTCGCCGACGCGCTGGCGGAGCTCTGAGCCTCCGCTGACTCGTCACGCCGGCTTGACCGTGGTGTGGCTGCAGCCGCCATACGCTCGACGGGCCGATGTCTTCGCAGCGCGCCCGCCTGGGGGTGGCCGTCCTGCTCGTCGCGGCGGCCGCCGTGCTCGCCCACTACGTCCAGGTCTGGTCAGCCATTCCGCCTGTCGAGGCGCGCACGAGCGACTTCGCCGGCACCTACGCGTCCGCGACGCTGTGGCGCACGGGCCACCCGGCTGACCTGTACAACGTCGGCGCGCAGGAGGGCGTGTCTCGGGCCCAGGGCGCGCCGGGCAACCACCTGTTCGTCCCGTTCGAGAACCCGCCGCTCGCCGCGGTGGTCGCCTCGCCACTGACGCTGCTGGACGCCACGGCGGCGTACCGCGCGTGGTCACTGCTCCAGTTGGGCGCGCTCGTCGCCGCCCTGGCGATCGCGGCCCGCGCCGCGCCCTGGCCGTCACGGCGGCCGCACCTCTCGGCGACCGCCTGCGCCGGCGTGGCCCTGGCCGGGTTCGGCACGGGGTTGCTCTTCGTCGAGGGGCAGTGGGACGGCGTGCCTGCCCTCGGCCTCGCGCTCGCCTATGCCGGGTGGACGAGCGGGCGCCGGTTCGTCCCGGGATTCGCCACCGGCTTCGCCTTCGGGATCGCCAAGCCGCACCTCGCCGCCGGGGTGATCGCGTTCATGGCGGGACGGCGGGACTGGCACGGCCTCGCCGGCGTGGTCGCAGGCGGCGCCAGCGTCGCCGCCGGCGGTGTGGTGCTCGCCGGTCCGGGCGCGACCGCGGGCTTCATCCGCGCCCTGCTGCAGCCCGTGAACTCGCCCCCCGCCCAGATGCAGGGCTCCAGCGGAATCACCGGTTCGCTGCTCGGCTCCGGGCTCGCTCCCTACGCGCTGGCGCTGCTGCTGGCCGCCATCGCGCTGGTCGCCGCGGGCTGGCTCGGCACCGTGTCGCGGCGGCGGCCCGCGCTCCTCGAACCCGCGCTGCTGGGGGCCACGGCGCTGTCGCTGTGGGCGTCGCCGCACCTGCTCGGCCACGATCTCGTGGTGCTCGCGCCGCCGCTCGTGGCGATGTTCGCCTGGACGATGAGGGCCGAACGGCAGAGCGCCGCGGCGTGGCCGGGGCCCGCGTCGCTGGCGCTCGTCGCCGGCTGGGTGGCGCTCTCCTACGCGAGCCTGTTCGATCTGGGTCAGGGCGGCGTCGGCCTGCCCGGGCGGCTCACGCCGTGGGTGCTCCTGGCCTGCGCCGTGGCCGCAAGCGGCGCGGTGTGGCGCCTCACACGCGGTGAGCCGATGCCGGCGGCACCGGCCGGCGGGTCACGGGTGATGGAGGAAGCGCACCACCCGGCGTGAGTGCAGCGCCGGCTTGTTCTTCGGCACGATGCTGATCGTTCCGTCGGGCTCGAGCACGCCGAGCGAGACGTCGCCGACGTCCTTGAGGCCGTGCTCGCGGATCGCCATGTCCACCTCGTCGCGGTCGACGTCCTCGGCCTGCAGCGCGCGAGGCACGAAGGCGCCGTTGCGGATCACGATCCGCGGGTCGGGCACGAGCAGCCGGTGGAAGAAGCGGTACCGATCGAGGCGTCCGAGCAGCCAGTTGAAGAGGACGAGGACGCCGATGATGATCAGCCCCCCGCTCAGCGACGTGTCCGGCCCGGTCATCGCCGGCTGCACCGCATTGGCCACCAGCAGGATGAGCACGAGGTCGTACAGGGTGAACTGTCCGAGCTCCCGCTTCCCGAAGATGCGCAGCGCGATGATCAGCACCGTATCGATCACGATTGCCCGGACCAGGAATTGCCAGGCGGGGATGCCGAGTTGGAACAGGTCCATGTCGAGGTCCTCCGTGGCCGTCGCTGTGGTGCCTACAGTTTCTATGCGGCCAGCAGCTCCTCGAGCCCCGGCAGCAGCAGCCGCACGGCGAGGCTCGTCAGCTCCTCGGGCGCGACGTCCTCATGGTCGTGCCACCAGCGTGCCAGCGCCTCCACCGCACCGTTGACGGCACTCGCCAGCGCCGACGCACGGCGCGGGTCGGCGGCAGCACCTCCGCGCTGCGCCGCGGCGACGAGGAGACCGGTGACGACCAGGTTCTGATTGCGCCGGATGGCGGCGGCATCGGATGAGAACGGCCCGGTGTCGAAGGCAAGGACCTCCCACAGCCGCGGCTGCTCCGCGACGAAGCGAAAGAACGCCAGGGTCGCCGCCTCCATCTGCGCCCGCGGACCGGACGCCGACGCGACGGCGGCAGTGACGCGTTCGGCCAGGGTCGCCGACATCCGCTCCA
>JAFALX010000017.1 GCA_019234035.1 Candidatus Dormiibacterota bacterium
CGATGGCGCTCCTTCGTCGCGGCGACATGAGCGTCACCGACATCTGCTTCGAGGTGGGCTGCGCATCGCTGGGCACGTTCAGCACACGCTTCACCGAGCTCGTCGGCATGTCACCCAGCGCATATCGGGCGCTCGATGCACACGCCGGTGAGGGCATCCCGGCATGCGTGTCCAAGCAGGTGACGAGACCGATCAGGAATCGAGAAGCGGTGGTCCGCGAGTCCCGGGTAGCGTGACGGCCATGGACCTCACCATTCACGCGACCTTTCTCCCGCACACCGACCCGGAGGCGTCGCTCGCCTTCTACCGCGACCGCCTCGGCTTCGAGCTCCGCCAGGATGTCGGCAAGGACACGATGCGCTGGCTCACGGTGGGCCCTCCGGGGCAGCCGCAGACCTCGATCGTGCTGTGCCCGCCCGGTGTGGACCCCGGCATCACCGACGACGAGCGCCGCACCATCAAGGAGATGATGGCCAAGGGGACGTACGGCATCATCCTGCTCACCACCCCCGACGTCGATGCGACGTTCGAGCAGCTGCAGGCCGGCGACGTCGACGTCGTGCAGGAGCCGACGAACCAGCCCTGGGGTGTACGCGATTTCGCCGTCCGTGACCCCGCGGGCAACCTGATCCGCATCAACGAGCAGCGCTGAGGCGCCTGCGGCGATGGCGGCACAGAGGTCCAGCGCGCACGATCGCATCCGCGTGCGCGGCGCACGCGAGAACAATCTCAAGAACGTCGACGTCGAGATTCCCAAGCGACAGCTGACCGTTTTCACCGGCGTCTCGGGCTCGGGCAAGAGCTCGCTCGTCTTCGACACCATCGCCGCCGAGTCGCAGCGGCTGATCAACGAGACGTACAGCGCGTTCGTGCAGGGCTTCATGCCGTCGATGGCGCGTCCGGACGTCGACGTCCTCGAGGGGCTGACGACGGCGATCATCGTCGACCAGCAGCGGCTGGGCGCCGACCCGCGTTCCACGGTCGGCACCGCCACCGACGCCAACGCGATGCTGCGCATCCTCTTCAGCAGGCTGGGCACACCGCACATCGGGCCACCGAACGCGTACTCGTTCAACGTGCCGTCGGTGAGCGCGAAGGGCGGCATCACGGTGGAGCGCGGGAATCGCAAGACGGTGGTGGCGACGTTCAACCGCCTCGGTGGCATGTGTCCGCGCTGCGAGGGGAGGGGATCTGTCACCGACATCGACCTGTCGCAGCTGTACGACGAGTCCAAGTCGCTCGCCGAGGGCGCGCTGACCATCCCCGGGTACACGCGGGGCGGATGGAATCACCGGCTGTATGCGGAATCCGGGTTCGT
Organism: Candidatus Dormiibacterota bacterium; assembly: GCA_019234035.1. Taxonomy (GTDB): domain Bacteria; phylum Chloroflexota; class Dormibacteria; order Aeolococcales; family Aeolococcaceae; genus JAFALX01. The sequence continues at coordinate 1,319 of JAFALX010000017.1, forward strand.
CGACGCGAACAAGCCGATTCGCAAGTACAGCAAACGCGAGCTGCACGACTTCCTCTATCACGAGCCGGTGCGCATGAAGATCACCGGCATCAACATGACGTACGAGGGACTCGTGCTCCGCATCCAGGGGTCGATGCTCTCCAAGGACAAGGAGGCGATGCAGCCGCACATCCGCACCTTCGTCGAGCGCGCGATGACGTTCACCGCATGCCCGGAGTGCGACGGCACGCGGCTCGCCGCGCCGGCGCGCTCCTCGACGATCAAGGGCATCAACATCGCCGGCGCGTGCGCCATGCAGATCAGCGACCTCGCCGGGTGGGTGCGCGGACTTCGCGAGCCGTCGGTGGCGCCGGTGATCGAGACGCTGCAGCGCACGCTCGACTCGTTCTCCGAGATCGGCCTCGGCTACCTGTCGCTCGACCGGCCGTCCGGGTCGCTCTCCGGCGGCGAGTCGCAGCGGGTGAAGATGGTGCGGCAGCTCGGCTCGTCGCTGACCGATGTCACCTACGTGTTCGACGAGCCCACCATCGGCCTGCACCCCCACGACGTGCAGCGCATGAACGACCTGCTCTTCCAGCTGCGCGACAAAGGCAACACCGTGCTGGTGATCGAGCACGAGCCCGAGACGATCGCGATCGCCGACCGCGTGGTGGACCTTGGACCGGGCGGCGGCACGGCGGGGGGCAACGTGTGCTTCGAGGGCACGGTCGACGAGCTTCGTCGCAGCGACACCCTCACCGGCAAACACCTCGGCTACCGCGCCCAGCTCAAGCCGCACACGCGCACACCGTCGGGTCAGCTCGGGATTCGCAACGCGACGCTGCACAACCTGCAGAAGGTCAGTGTGGACGTGCCGCTCGGCGTGCTGTGCGTCATCACCGGCGTGGCCGGCTCGGGCAAGAGCTCGCTGATCCACGGCTCGCTGCCGAAGGGCGCGGATGTCGTCGCCATAGACCAGGCGCCGATCAAGGGCTCGCGGCGCAGCAACCCGGCGACGTACTCCGGTCTGCTCGATCCCATCCGCACCGCGTTCGCCAAGGCCAACGGCGTCAAGCCGGCGCTCTTCAGCGCCAACTCCGAGGGCGCCTGCCCGACGTGCAACGGCAACGGCGCCATCTACACCGACCTGCCGACGATGGCCAGCGTGGCCACCGTGTGCGAGGACTGCGAGGGCAGGCGCTTCTCGGCCGAGGTCCTGCAGTACAAGCTCGCCGGCCGCGACATCAGCGAGGTCCTGGCGATGCCGGTCATCGAAGCGCTGCAGTTCTTTGGGACAGGAAAGGCACAAACGGCCGGGGCGCAGCAGATCCTCGAGCGCATGGTCGACGTCGGGCTCGGCTACCTCACGCTGGGCCAGCAGCTGACGACGCTGTCAGGCGGCGAGCGTCAGCGCCTCAAGCTGGCGATCCAGATGGCCACCGAGGGCGGCATCTACGTGCTCGACGAGCCGACGAGCGGGCTGCACATGGCCGATGTCGAGCAGCTGTTGGCACTCCTCGACCGGCTCGTCGACTCGGGCAAGTCGGTGATCGTCATCGAGCACAACCTCGCGGTGATGGCGCATGCCGACTGGATCATCGACCTGGGTCCGGGCGCCGGGCATGATGGTGGTCGCGTGGTTTTCGAGGGCTTGCCGGCCGACCTGGTCGCCGCGCGGAGCACGCTCACGGGAGAGCATCTCGCGGACTATGTCGGTGCCGCCTCACCGAACCGCCGGCAGAAGGTCGCGGCCGGCTGAACCGCTAGGCAGGTATCAACCGAGTCGGATTCGCGGAGGAGTGAAGCGCCTAGGCAACAAGTTCGGCGGGTACGATGCGCAGCGACACGGGGTCGTCGGTCTCGAAGACGTCTGAGCCAACGACACGCGCAGCAAGGTCGTACTCGCTGCCGGACAGACGCAGGACAGTAAGGCTCGGCTCGTCGGGATCCACAATCCAATACCATCCCGCGCCGCCTTCAGCGTAGATGCGTCGTTTCTCGTGCAGGTCGCGCCCACGGCCTGTCGGAGACAGCACTTCGACGACGATCACAGGCCGACCCACGACGGCGCGCGGGGTGACGGCGGCGGGATCGGCGACCACGAGGTCGGGCTCAGGAACGTACCCGGGCCCGATGCGCCATGCGACAGGTGCCGTGAACGCTTTCAAGCCACGCTTGCGCGCCGCCGCGTGGAGGATGACGAACAGCTCACCGACAACGGACTGATGACCCGTACCCGGCGGCGGCGTCATGACAATCGCGTCGTCGAGGATCTCGTAGCGATTGCCGTCGTCGGGCGTGGCATAGAGATCCTCCAGATCGAGCGCACGCCCAAGGACGACGTCCATTGGATGAGCATGGCACAGCTCGCCTGCCATTTCGGGGACGACCAGGCGCGCTGGCGGGAGCGCTGCCATGGGCGTCGCGGGACACGTCGCGGCTGAGGCGGCCCGTAGGATGAGGAAACGGACGACAACCGCAGAGGAGGCGGTGCATGGAGTCAATCGAGTCGATGCAGTTCCCAGCGCCGGAGACGGGGTTCGTGGTCACGCTCTTCCTGGTCGTCTCCGACCAAGCGCGGTCCCGCGAGTTCTACAGATCGGTGTTCGACGGCACGGTGGTCCGCGAGCAGGACCCGGTGATCATCAAGGTGGCCAACACCTGGCTGATCCTGAACGAGGGCGGCGGCCCCACCGACGACAAGCCGACCGTCACCGTGAGCACCCCATCCGACCCGAACCGCGCCAGCTCGTTCATGAACCTGCGGGTGGCCGACATCGCCGGCGCGTACAGGGAGTGGTCGGGGCGGGGCGCCGAGTTCCTCACCGAACCGAAGGTCCACGAGCACGAGATCCGCTGCTACATCCGCGATCCCGACGGCCATCTGATCGAGGTCGGTCAGCTCACCGGCTTCTGACGGCGGTGCCGGGCAGCGATCAGCGCGAGCAGTTTCCACTCCAGGCGGCGCGGACGCGACGGTTCAGCCTCGGGGTGCCGCGGAACTTCGCGATCAGCGACGACGGGTCGCGCATCGCATTCCTTCGAGCGCGCGCCGGCGGCGACCCGACCACCGACCTCTGGGTGCTCGATCTGCCCGGCGGGGAGGAGCGCCTCGCGGCCGCAGCCGAGAGCGCCGGAGCAGCAGATCGGGAGCTGCCCCCCGAAGAACGCGACCGGCGGGAGCGCTCGCGCGAGGCCTCCGACGGCATCGTCCGCTTCTCCGCCGACCGTGGCCTGCAGCGTGCCGTCTTCGACCTCAACGGTGCGCTCCACGTCGTCGATCTGACCACCGGAGCGACGCGCCCACTGCCCGCCGCGGGAGCCGCGGTGGATCCCCGGATCGATCCCACGGGATCGCGCGTCGCCTACGTCAGCGGCGGTGCGCTGCACGTCGTGGACACCGCCGGCGACGGCGACGCCGTGCTGCTGCGGCCCGAGGGACCGGACGTCACCTACGGCCTTGCGGAGTT
>JAFALX010000134.1 GCA_019234035.1 Candidatus Dormiibacterota bacterium
CAGGTTCTGGTCAACGGGCAGCCGCAGAGCCACTCGGTGACCGTCGGCGCTTCGGACGCGAGTCGCACGCAGATCCTCTCGGGCATCAACAGCGGTGACCAGGTGGTGATCGCGAAGATCACCGGGACCGTGCCGACGACCGGCACGGGCGGCACCGGAGGACGCGGGCTCGGCGGCGGTGGCGGCCTCGGCGGCGGCGGGACCGTCTTCGGCGGCGGCGGCGGCGGTGGACGCTTCGCGGGTGGCGGTGGTGGTGGCGGCTGACGCCGCGCCAGTGCGCGCGCCGGCAGGACCCCCTCCGGAGATCGTCCGCCTCGACCGCGTCTCGAAGATCTACGGCTCCGGCGATGCACGCGTCACCGCGCTCGATGAGGTGTCGCTGAGCGTGCGCGAGGGCGACTTCGTCACGGTGATCGGGCCGTCGGGATCGGGGAAGTCGACGCTGATGCACATCCTCGGATGCCTCGACACGCCCACACGGGGAACGTTCCACTTCGCCGGCGACGACGTGTCGCGGCTGAGCGAGCGCGAGCTCGCACACGTGCGCAACCGCCGCATCGGCTTCGTGTTCCAGCAGTTTCACCTCCTCGCCGGCATGCCGGCATGGCGCAACGTCGAGCTGCCGTTGCTGTACCGCAAGGCCACCGAGCGTCGCGCCGCCGCGTTGCGCGTGCTGGATCAGGTGGGGCTTGCCAACCGTGTCAACCACAAGCCGAACCAGCTGTCCGGCGGTCAGCAGCAGCGGGTCGCGATCGCACGAGCGCTCGTCACCGACCCGAACCTCATCCTCGCCGACGAGCCCGCCGGCAACCTCGACTCGCAGTCGAGCCGCGATGTGCTCGGGCTGCTCACGAGCCTCCACGACGCCGGGCACACGATCATCCTCATCACCCACGACCCCAACGTCGCCGGTATCGCGCGCCGCGTGCTGGTGATGAGTGACGGCCGGCTCACCGAGGAGGCGCGCGCCGCGTGAGCCTGCTGCGCACGTTCGACACGGGCATACGCGGCATCCTGTCGCACCGTCTGCGCTCCATCCTGACGACGCTCGGCATCCTCTTCGGCGTTGCCGCCGTGATCTGCACGGTCGGCATCGGCACCGCGTCGTCGCAGTCGATCACGTCGCGCATCGCGGCGCTCGGCACCAACCTCCTCACCGTCACGCCGGGCAGCACCAACACCGGCGGCGTGTTCGGCGGCGCCGGCAGCGCGAGCACGCTCACGATGTCCGACGTCAACGGGCTGCGCGACAAGTACGACGCGCCCGACATCGGCGCCGTGGCACCGGTGGTGCAGTCGAGCGCGACGATGATCAGCCCCTCGAGCAACTGGCGCACCACGGTGCAGGGCTCGACGCCGGACTGGCTCACGACCAACGCGCGCGCCATCGGCACCGGCAGCTTCATCACACCGCAGCAGGTGACGCAGCACGCGCAGGTGATCGTGCTCGGCGCCACCACCGCGAGCTCCCTGGGGGCGACGGTGGGGGATCAGATCACCGTCAACCGCATCCCCTTCACGGTGATCGGCGTGCTGCAGTCAACCGGCGGTCAGGCGTTCACCAACGGTGACGATCTCGGCGTCGTTCCCTTCACGACGGCGCAGGACGTGCTCACCGGCGGTGCGCCGAACTCCGTGCAGCGCATCCTGCTGAGCGCGACCAGCGCCGACACGGTCGGCTCGGCGTACCTCGAGGCCGACCAGCTGCTGCTCAACACGCACGGCATCACCAACGCAAGCCCCGACTTCACCATCACGTCGCAGAGCACGCTGCAGAGCACCGCGACGTCGGTGACGTCGACGCTCACCATCCTGCTGGCGTCGGTGGCCGCCATCTCGCTGCTCGTCGGCGGCATCGGCGTGATGAACATCATGCTGGTGTCGGTGACCGAGCGCACCGCCGAGATCGGCCTGCGCAAGGCCCTCGGCGCCACCCCCGGCGACGTCCTCCGTCAGTTCCTGGTCGAGGCTGCGACGCTCAGCGCGGTCGGTGGGGTGCTCGGCGTGGTCGTC
>JAFALX010000212.1 GCA_019234035.1 Candidatus Dormiibacterota bacterium
AAGAACGAGAAGCCGAAGGGCGCGTTGCCGACGCTCGACATCGACGCGGTGATGAACGCCCCGGATGAGAAGGACCAACACTTCGGACCCGCGGCCATCGAGCACTTCTCCTGGAAGGACCTGCTCGACTCCTACACCTGCACCGAATGCGGCCGCTGCCAGACGCACTGCCCGGCGTACAACACCGGCAAGGTGCTCTCACCCAAGACGCTGATCACCGATCTGCGCGACCACGCCTACGAGAACCTGGCCGGCGGTTATGCGGAGACGCGGCATGCGGCCCATCAGGACGAGGGCATGTGGGTCACCGGCGACCACGAGGCTGGGGCACTGGAAGACCTCGGTGGTGACTTCCAGCCGTCGTGGCTGTCACCCGACGAGATCGCCGCCGCGGTCGAGGCCAACGACGGCAACCGCCCGCTGTTCGGCGGCACCATGCGCGACGAGACCCTGTGGGCGTGCACCACGTGCGGCGCCTGCATGGATCAGTGCCCGGTGCTCATCGAGCACGTGCCCAAGATCATCGAGATGCGCCGCCACCTCGTGCTCGACGAATCGCGCATGCCGCGGCAGGCGGAATCGGCGCTGCGCAACATCGAGAATGTCTCCAACCCGTACGGCCTGTCACATCAGACGCGCGCCGACTGGGCGAAGGACCTCGACGTCAAGTTCCTCGACGAGAAGCCCGATGCCGAATACCTGTACTGGGTGGGCTGCGCGTCATCGTTCGACGAGCGCGCCCGGACGATCGCCACGGCGATGGTCAAGATCCTCAAGGCGGCCGGCGTCGACTTCGCCATCCTCGGCCTGGAGGAGCGCTGCACCGGTGAGGTCGCACGCCGCATCGGCAACGAGTACCTGTTCCAGGAGCGCGCCAAGGCGAACGTCGAGGTGCTGGAGAAGCACCGCGTGAAGAAGATCATCGCGTCCTGCCCGCACTGCTTCAACACGCTGCTCAACGAGTACCCCGATTTCGGCGGTCACTACGAGGTGCAGCACCACACCCAGGTGATCGACGGCCTGCTGAAATCGGGGCTGTTGCGGCTCGACCAGTCGCGCGAGCAGCGCGAGACGATCACGTACCACGACTCCTGCTACATCGGCCGCTGGAACGACATCTTCGCGCCGCCGCGCGACATTCTCGAGCGCATCCCGGGCCTGCGCGTCGTCGAGATGGCGCGCAGCAAGAGCGAGGGGATGTGCTGCGGCGCGGGCGGCGGTCGCATGTGGATGGAGGAGGACAGGCCGCGCGTCAACCATGCGCGCGTGCAGCAGGCGGTCGACACCGACGCGGCGAAGGTCGCGACCGCGTGTCCGTACTGCCTCGCGATGTTCGACGAGGGAATCTCCAGCAAGGACCTGGGTGAACGGCTCGCGGTGGACGACATCGCTGTGTACGTCGCGCGCGCGCTCCCCGACTGATCAACGGCCCGTGGTGCCGGTGCGCGCCGGGGCCACGCCGGCGCGCCGAATCCGGCATGATTGCCGGGCCTCTCGGCGCCACCGTTCGATGAAGGAGACCACGATGCGCGGCATGAGACTCCTGACGGCGGCGGGCGCACTGGCAATGTTCACGCTCGCCGGCTGCAGCGCCTCTTCACCGGGCATCACCAACGGCACGACAAACAGTGGGGGCACCCATGCGGGCGGAGGCTCCGGCGGTGGCGTCACCTTCGCAGTCACCATCAACTGGACCGGGCCGGACCCGCTGCAGGGATCCTTCACCGACACCAGCACCGGGAGCGGCTACTCCTCCTGTTCGGAGTACGGCACGCGCACCGGCGTCATCTGGGAGAGCCCATCGCCCGGATCGGGCGCCGCAATACACCAGGTGCAGGGCAAGACGCTCGGGTTCCTGTACACGATCGGGACGAACACGTTCCACGGGCCGGGGACGTATCCCGGCACCCTGACCGCCACCAGCGTGCAGGTGGGCAACGACTCGTTCCTGGGCAGCCATGACGCGACCTCCAGCGTGACGGTCAACGCCGACGGATCCGGAAACGCTTCATTCGGCGGTCTCCTGAACTTCGCAGGGACGGGCGACGCCACCGAGTCCGGGACCATCACCTGGACGTGCTCGGGATGACAGGCGCCGGGTTCGCGCGTCCGGTGACCGCGCGGTGACTTCGCGCTCCCGCTGACCGGACGTGTCGGACGAGGCGCCGCCACCACCGCCCCCACCGCAGGACGCGGCGACCGCGGGTACGAGCGCGCGCCCGAGCCACCGCCTGCGGCGGAGCGCCGCCGTCATCGCGGGGGTTGCGGTCGTTGCCGCAGGGGTCGTGGTCGGCGTGGTGCTGACGCGACCGCACGGCGCGCAATCAGCAGCGGTGACAGCGGGCGTCAGCGAGCCGCGCCTCACCATCCCCGAGACGATCATGGCCGCGCACGGCGACGAGAACGGCGTGCTCGACTTCGAGGGCGCGCTGGAGCTGTTCTCGTATGCCTACACCCCGCTGCCGGGGGTCATCCTTCCGGCCGGCGCGCCGGATGTGCCGGCGCACTGGGTCAGCCAGGCCGCGGAAGCAATCAGCACGCATCTCGGCGAGCTCACGCCGGCGCAGCGTGCCGTGGTGCTGATGTACTTCCAGGACGTCACCGGCAGCGGCTCGCCGATCCAGGCGGCGCCGGCCGCGGTGCACAGTGGCGTGACGGCGGACCTCATGGGCTTGACGCCGGCCACCTACGTGCGCCAGGACATCGCCAACCTGGTGGCCAAGGCGTTCAGCGACGAGGCAGCCAAGCTGGGTCATACGATCGGCGACGCGCCGGCGAACACGAGCCTGGCGCATGTCTACCTCTACCTCACCCAGAAGGCCATG
>JAFALX010000252.1 GCA_019234035.1 Candidatus Dormiibacterota bacterium
CGCACGCCGCCGATGCGCTGTGGCTTCAGCACGACGGCGTCTGCGGCCCCGAGCTGCCGCAGCCGGGCCGCGTCGGCCACGGTGCGGATCGAGGTCTCGGCTGCGACCGGACACGGCGACCTGCGCCGCAGCATGGTGAGGTCCTCGAGGCTGCGAACGGGATCCTCGGCGAGCTCGATGTCGTACGCGGCAAGGCGCAGCAGCTCGCGCAGCGCCGCGTCGAGATCCCAGGCGCCGTTGGCGTCGACGCGGATTCGCACGGCGGCGCCGCACGCTGCGCGCACCGCGGCGACACGATTGAGCCCCTCTGCATCGCCCACCTTCACCTTGATCGTCGAACAGCCGGATTCCACGGCCATTCGCTCTGCAACGTCCGGCGCAACCCGCGGCACCATCGCGTTCACGGTGACCGTGTCCACACGCGGCTCCGGAAACGCGTGCGACGCCGCCTCCTCAGCGGCGCGCTCCGCTGCCGCTCGCTCCGCCTCCGACCACGAGGGCAGTGGTGAGCACTCGCCCCAGCCCGCGGCCCCCTCCACCAGCCACCCGTGGCGCTCGGCCACGTCGAGGACGGGGACGCGCAGCCGGACGCGAAACGGGATCCGTCTCACGCGATGAGCAGGAGCGCCGTCAGCAGCGCGCCGTACGCCAGGTACAGCTTGGACAGGCCGAGCAGCGCGGCGATGAGCTCGCGTCCATGCGCCGTGCGCACCGCACGCAGCGGCGCGACGGCGAGGGGCGCGGCCACGAGCGCGAGCAACACGATTCGCGGCAGGATGCCCGCCGCGGCGGCGATCGCCGGCAGGAGCAGGCCGGCCGCCACGGTGACGGCGAGCAGCGTGCGGCTGCCGCGGTCGCCGACGCGCACCGCCAGCGTCCGCTTACCCGAGGCGGCGTCGGTGGGGATGTCGCGCAGGTTGTTGGCCATGAGCAGTGCGACCGCGAGCAGCCCGCACGACGCGCCGAGCCACCACGACCCCGCGGGGATGCGCAGCTGCTGCACGTACGCGGTGCCGCAGGTCGCGAGCAGGCCGAAGAAGAGGAACACGGCGACCTCGCCGAGACCCAGCCCCGCGTACGGCCGCGGGCCGCCGGAGTACAGGGCGAGCGCGGCGACGGCGACCACGCCTGCGAGGAGCAGCCACGGCGAGGTGATCGCCGCCAGCACCACACCGGCGGCGGCGGCGATCCCGACCGCGATGATCGCCGCCGCGGCAACCGCCTGCGGCTCCGCCATCCCGGACGCGACGAGCCGCGGCGGGCCGAGTCGGGCCGTCGTGTCGACACCGCTGACTCCGTCGAAGTAGTCGTTGGCGTAGTTGACGCCGATCTGCAGCGCCACGCCGACCACCAGCGCGAGCAGGGTCCGCGGCAGGTTGATCTCGCTGCGTCCGACCGAGGCCGCACCCACAGCCACCGGCACCACGGCGGCGACCAGCGTGCGCGGACGCGCTCCGAGCAGCCAGATGCCGGCGCCGGAGGGCCGGGCCGCCCCGGCGATCACGGCCGGTGGGGAAACTTCGTGAAGTCGGGGGGGCGCTTCTGCAGGTAGGCGTCGCGCCCCTCCTGCGCCTCCTCGCTCATGTAGAACAGCAGCGTCGCATCGCCCGCGAGCTGCTGGATGCCGGCCAGGCCGTCGCTGTCCGCGTTGAAGCCGGCCTTGAGCAGTCGCAGTGCGAGCGGGCTCATCTCCAGGATGCGCCGGCAGACGGCCACCGTCTCCTCCTCGAGACGCTCGAGCGGCACCACGCGGTTGACCAGGCCCCAGCGCTCCGCGGTCTGCGCGTCGTACTGCTCGCAGAGAAACCAGATCTCCTTCGCCCGCTTCAGCCCGACGGTGCGGGCCAGAAGCCCGGAGCCGTAGCCGGCGTCGAACGATCCGACTTTTGGACCCGTCTGACCAAAACGTGCGTTCTCCGCGGCGATGCTCAGGTCGCACACCACGTGCAACACGTGACCGCCGCCGATGGCGTATCCGGCAACCATGGCCACAACTGGCTTGGGAAGACGCCGGATCTGCACCTGCAGGTCGAGCACGTTGAGGCGGCCGATGCCATGCGCGTCGCGGTACCCGTCGTCGCCGCGAATGCGCTGGTCACCGCCGGAGCAGAATGCCTGCTCCCCTTCGCCGGTCAGGATGATCGCCCCGATCGAGGGGTCGTCGCGGGCCAGATCGAACGCGCGGGAGAGCTCGAAGAGCGTGGTCGGCCGGAACGCGTTGCGCACCTCGGGCCGGTTGATCGTGATCTTCGCGATGCCCTCGCTGGACTCGTAGCGGATGTCCTCCCACTCCCCTGACGCATTCCATTGCACGCTGGCAATCGCTCCTTGTGTCGTTGATGCGAAACCCGCCGTCCCGTCAACGATCGTACCCTCGCGAAGCGATGGCCCGCCCCGAGCTCCCGCCGCTGCGCCCCGGCGATCTGGTCGCGTGCTCGCTCCCGGCGGCCGGCGACGCGTGGGTGCCGCTGCTCGCCACGGCATGGGAGACGGGCGCCGCCGTTCTGCCGATCGACGAGCGGCTGCCCGGCACGGCGGCGTCCCAGCTGATCGAGCGCGCGCACGCCACGGTCGTGATCGCGGCCGATCGCACGCAACGGCTGGCCGATCCGGCGGAGCACGACGAGGACCTGCTGGCCGTCGTCGCCACCTCTGGGAGCACCGGCGAGCCACGCCTGGTGGAACTCACGCGAGACGCCGTCGCGGCTGCGGTCACCGCCTCGGCCGAGATGCTCGGCAGCGCGGCTGCGGACCCCTGGTTGCTCTGCCTGCCGCCCGCGCACATCGGCGGCATGCTCGTGCTGTGGCGCCACATCATCCTCGGCGCGCCCGTGGAGCTTCGTGCCTTCAGCGTGGATGCGATGGCCGGCGCCACGGACGCCCGGTTCGCCTCGCTCGTGCCCACGCAGCTGCGGCGTCTGCTCGACGCAGGCATCGATCTCTCCCGATTTCGCGCGATCCTCGTCGGCGGCGCCGGCGTGCCGTCCGATCTCGCGTCCGCCGCCGCCGCCCACGGCGTCAGCGTCGTCACGACGTATGGGTTGACGGAGTCGTGCGGCGGCGTGGTGTACAGCGGGCGCACGCTGCCGGGCACGAGCGTGCGCATCGCGAACGGCGGCGAGGTGCAGATCGCGGGGCCGACACTGATGCGTGGCTATCGCTCCGATCCGGCCGCGACGGCCGCGGCGTTCACCGACGACGGGTGGTTGCGCACCCGCGACGCCGGCGCCATCGGCAGCGATGGCGTCCTCACGGTGCACGGCCGCCTCGACGACGCCATCCTCAGCGGCGGCGAGACGGTGTGGCCGCTCGCCGTCGAAGCAGCGCTGGCGTCGCACCCGCAGGTGGCCGACGTCGGCGTGACCGGATGGGACGACGACGAGTGGGGCCAGCGGGTCGTCGCGTTCGTGGTGCCGCGCGACGCGGCCGCCGCGCCCACGCTGGCGGCGCTCCGCGAGCACGTCGCCAGACGTCTGCCGCGCTACATGGCCCCGCGCGAGCTCCTCATCACGGACATGCTGCCGCGCACGACGCACGACGGCCAGGGCGGCAAGGTGCGGCGGGACGTTCTGCGGCGCGCTACAGGTGGCCGGTCACACGGAGCACATTGGCCACCGGAGCGACCAGGCTCAGCATGATGAAGATGCCGAGCACCATGCGCCGGATCCACCATTTCAGCCGCAGCATCAGCACGACGCCGAGCACCAGGAAGGCGATCAGCAGCTTGGAGCCGTACGCGACGAGCGGATCGTTGCTCACCAGGTGTCCGAAGATCGGATTGGCCTCGCTGAACTGACCAGTGCCGACCGCGTAGGCCGTGGTGAGCGTGTCCAGGAGCTGCGTGGCGACAAACAGCGCCACGAGCACCCAGGTGTCCGTGTAGCTGAACAGGTGGCGGAGCCATCGGGCCTCGCTGCCGAGTGCTGCTGCTTGAGTCGACCGCACCCCACCGCCTCCTCTGCTGATCACGCCGTTCCTCGCGGAGGCCCCGAGCGCCTCGGAACCATCACACCGTTCAGTGTGACAGGTGGACATTGGCGCAGTCGTCGCCGGGCGTGATGAGCCATACACTTCAGTACAACGTGCCCGGTGTCGTTTTATTGATCGTCCTGGCCGTGCTGATCTCTACGGTGCTCTGGTGGGGCACCCGCCTCCCACCGACGCGGCCGCGACCGGACAGCCGCTACCGGGGCCGCACGTTCATGTCCGTCCATCGCCGCTTGCAGAAGCGCCGGCGCGACCGCTGACTTTGCGCGAGCTCAGGCGAGCGCGCCGGCCGGCCGCCACCACGACGACATCTCCACGAGCATGCGGTCGCACACCGCCCGGGCCCGTGTGGCGTCGACGCGAACGGTGAGCCAGGCGGCGAACGTCGCCGCCGCAAGCAGGCCGGCGCGGTCCTCGCTCGGGGTCAGCCCGTCGCGCTCGCGCGCAGCGGCACAGCGCAGCCCGTTGCAGTACGCGCCGTTCAGCCGGTCCCAGAACTCCGTGGCTCGCACATCGACCGGCGCATCACGCCCCGCGAACTCGACGATCGAGTTGACCCACAGACAGCCGTAGCGAGACGGGAGCCCGTCGTCCATGAAGAGGTCTCGCAGGTCGCGCACGAACCGGTCGACCGCGTCCGGGGCCGCTCCCTTCGCCTCCAACGGCGTCAGGAGTGGGCCGATGAAGCCACAGATGTACGCGTCGAGAACGCGCGCGAAGAGCCGCGGCTTGCTGCCGAACGCCTGGTACAGGCTGGAGCGGCTCAACCCCGTGGCCACCTCCAGGTCGGACACGGCTGCCCCGTCGTACCCCAGCCGCCAAAACGTCTCCTTGGCGTGCTCGAGCACCGCCTCGATGCGGTATGTCCGCCCCCTTGACACTGGACCCTCCCGTGTAACCCGTCTGCCTGTTGACGCGCGCGATCCACTGGACCGTGCAGTACAATTCGCCGCCGGCAGTCGGCCACGGTTTCGGTAACCAATATCACATGACGCAGCAGAAGTCGAAGCGACATTCCCTGGCGATCCGGAGCCGTATTCCCGGGAAGACACACGGTGGCCATCATCGAGGCGCATGAGTCGCGGGCCCTGGCGTGGGCGCCACAGCGTGCGCGCGAGCCGCTCGCCGAGTGGGAGGCGCTGATCGCCGGCGCACCGAAGGTGGAGGTCGCCGCCGCGAACGAGGTGCCGGCCACGGGCCTGCTCGACCACGCCGCGGCCGCTGTCCTCGACGGCGTGGTCCGTCTGTACAGCGTCACCGTGATGGGACGCCAGCTGACGGTGCGGTACTGCCGGTTCGGTGACATCGTCGGGCTTTCGTCGGCGATCGCCGGCCCCGCCGGGTTCAGGGCCGAGGCGGTCACGCCCGTCCTGCTCGCGGTCCTGCCGACCGAAGCGTTGCGCGACGCCGCATTGCGCGACGCGCGCTTCGGCTGGTCGCTCGCGCAGGACATCGCCGCGGCATCGATCCAGGGCGTGCGCACACTTGCGGGCCGGAAGCAGCGCTCCACCCTCTCGTTGCTGGCGACGCACCTCCTGGAATGGGCGCTGCCGGGCCCTGACGGGACAACGGTCGTCCGCGCCAATCATCAGCAGTTGGCGGATGCTTCGGGGACTGCGCGGGAGGTCGTGACGCGCGCCCTGTCCAGCCTGCGCGACTGCGGGCTGGTCGCCACGCAGCGTGGTGTGGTCGCGATTCTCGATGGCGACGCGCTCTCGCGCGTCGCCCAGGGAGAGGAGCCGCGGGAGGCCGTCCGCCGCGAGGCGGAGCGGGCCGAGAGAGACCGGGGCAGCCGCGCACCCGGCCCCTCCCGTTCCACCTGACTAGCAGCCCTTGCCGTGCGCGGTCCAGACGCACGGAGCGTCGGGTTGCGCCGGCGACGAGGTCCCCCCGCTCGAGACGACCGTGACGTGTGTGGTGCTCGCCGGTGCTGTGGTCAGCCGCAGCACGTAGCCGCCGGCGAGTGCCGCGAGGACCAGCACCGCCGCGATGGCGATGAGTGCCTGGCTGGGAAACCGGATGATCCTGGAACGGGCTTCCATTGCTCTCTCCTTTTGTGAACCTCGAACCCGCCGTGGGGTTCGCTGGGTCCATTGAGCCGTGGATCTCCGTTCGATTCATCGGGGGTGGCCACCCATCTTGGGCGGCGCGACTACCCAGATTGCGCGAGCGTGAGCTACTGGGCGGTCTGCGCCGTACGGGTTCGTCCTGTGGCCAGCAGCTCGCGCGCACGCTGCGCGGCCTCACTCCGGGTACGCACCGACAGCTTGCCGAGGATCGACGAGACGTGGTGGTCGACCGTCTTCTGCGACAGGAACAGCCGCCGCGCGATGTCCGGGTTGCGAAGCCCGTCGGAGAGCAGGGCCAGCACCTCCATCTCGCGCGACGTCAGCCCGCCGGGGTTCTGTCGCGTCCTCGGCCTCGGTCCGCGTGGAACGCTGCTGACGCCGAGCGACCGCATGCGACGCGTCACCTCGGCGATCGCGGGCGCGGCGCCTAACCTCGCGAGCTCGGAGATCGCGGTGCGCAGGTCGTCCTCGGCATCGCTTTCGGCCAATGCCAGCGCCGCCTCATACGGCATGTCGCGCTCGAGCCAGGTTGCACGCGCCGCTCGCCAGTCGCCACTGATCAACGAACCGTACGGCGTGGAGATGGGATCGACGGGTGTCGTCAACGCCCCCGCCTTCCACATCCAGTAGCTGAGCTCACCGATCAGGTGGACGTCCGTGTGCCGCACTGCCTCCGTCAGCACCTCGGAGATCTCCGCGGGGATGTCGCCGGCGCGCCCGCTGAACCAGCACGCCTCGGCGCGAGCAGCTGCGACCGGGGCGAGGAATTGCAGATCGCCTGCGCGGCGCGCCCCTGTCAACGCGTCATCGAGGAGCGCCCACGGATCGCCGTTGCCGCGCCGTGAGCGCACGCGCGCCACGCGAGCCTCCAGAAGGACTCTGCTGATGCGCGACAGACGCCCCTCGCGGGTCAGCTCGTTGGCGAGCGCTGTCGCGCCATCCCAGTCGCCGCCCAGGAAGCGCAGATCGACGAGGTTGCCGCCGATGCAGACTCGGTTCGACTCCAAGTCGTGATCCACGCAATAGCGCATGCCCTCTTCGGAGTACGCACGCGCCTTCGCGAGATGGCCGATCTGGGCCAACGACGAGCCGAGGTTGGTCCACGCCCGCGCGGCATCGTCGGCGAGGCCCAGCTCCAGCGAGAGCCGCAGGCTCTCGAGCAGGAGCGCCTCGCCGCTCGCGTCACCGCCGGTCATCCGCGCCGCGCCGAGGTTGTTGAGCGCATGGGCGAGGACGGCGTTGTCTCCGAGCCCCCGCGCCAGTGTAATTGCCTTGTCTGCCCAGAACTCGGTGTCCGCAGCCCGACGCCCCACCATGCTCAGCTGGGCCTTGTTGCTGTACGCCATCGCCAGCTCACGTCCCGGTGGCAGCGCTTCGAGCACACTGACGGCCTCGGCCGCCGCGTCCTCTGCCTCGGGTGTCTGGCCGTACAACCAGCGCACACGTGAGAGCCACCGCAGCGTGTCACCGACCTTGCGCTGATCGGCTACCTCACGCCACAGCTGCAGCGCCTGCTCCACAGGGGAAATCGATTCGGCGAGGTCATCGATGAGATGGCGCTCGTACGAGGCGAGCTCGAAGAGCTCGGCGCGCCGGCGGGGATCGAGCCGCGACGCGAACCGGATTGCCTGGCTGTAGTGCGCTGCCGCGGAGCGGTGCGATTTGACCGACGCGGCGGCGGCCGCAGCTGCCGGTGCGAACTCCAGAGTCGCCTCGGCGTCGCCGGCGGACTCGGCGTGGTGCGCGAGACGGTCGAGGTGACTGCGGTAGTCCGGTGTCGCAC